>JAHDRO010000352.1 GCA_018433265.1 Bacteroidales bacterium | reverse complement strand
TTCTTAACTTTAATATCTGCAAGAACTCTTGTAGGCGAACTAATTTCGAGAAAATCACTTATGGCAATAAGAGAGTTTGATGCAAGATCTTTGAGATTTTCGAGGGAGACCCATTCATCGTCACCTTGATTTTTATAGAATGTATAAGGTGTCTCAAAAGTAATAGCAACGCAGTTATTACCTGCCTTGTTCCACATCCATCCCTCTGCATATTTGGGAGCAAGATTGGAAAAAGAGAGGTCGGTAGAACAGAAGTATGGATTATTGTTAATAGTAAGGTGGGATAGGAGCAACTGTTTACGGAACATCTCATCTGAGGTTGATTCTGCGGTATGAACCCAATATGTTATGTTATTGGCTATTTGTGAGTGCATATTGAGCAGAAGATCAAATGATCCATCCTTCGTCAATTCACTTATCTTATTTTTAAGCACTAAAACTTCAGGCATAGTAAGTGAATCAGGTTTGTCCCAGTTAATTTCAATATTTACTCCAGTTGAAGTCGATCTTGAAAAACCACCATATACTCCATCCGGGTTATTAAATGGTACTATATAAAATATTGTATTTGCAAGTATGGCATTTGATTGTTTGGAACCATCCAATAGTTTATCAACAAAAAATTCAAGGTGCCAGCTTGATGGTGTTTCGCTTGGATGTGTTCTTCCATGAATCCATACCTTTTTTTTGGATTGGTCATTTACTGACCAGTCAGTAATTGTCATCATCCATATATCTCTGCCTTGCTGACTTTTTCCAATCTGTTCTTCTTTGACAAATTTATTTTTGCTCCAATCACTAAGTTTTGTCGAAAGATGCGTACAGGTATATGGAATGAAATAAGAAATATAGACAGTGTCTCTTGTAAAAATTTTGTTAATTGCTCCTTTGTTAACATTCTCAGACCAGTCTAATCTTGTAAAATGGGTGTTGTCATAGGAATAAAATGGTCTTACTACTTCGGAATTTCTTATGTTAATGAAGAGTTGCTTGCCTTTAACGCCTGTGATTCTGAAATAGTACCATCTCGAACTTGGTTCAAGGGAGGTGTCAATTGGATTTAAAGGATCGAATCTTGAATATACTTCATAAGAGAGAGTTAGCATTGAGTCCATTGGAGATGTCTTGATCCAGACGGAATCAATAAGTTTGACTTCACCCATGCTTCCTGATTCAAAATCAGAGGAAAAACGAACTTGTGAAAATAAAAAACTACTACTGAACAAACTCAGCAGCAGTAAATATAATTTCATTCCGGTCATATCTAAACGGATATTAGAGTTAAAGTTCTGCGGCCTTTACTTTAATAATCTTACCTTTATTAGAAAAGGCAAGTTCAGAATTATTCTTCTTCTTCTCCTGAATTAATCGCTGAAATGAGATGTTCAGACCGTTCAGGATATTATCCCTAAGCTCTTTAGTCTCTTGTTCGCTCATAATTAACTATTTTATTGTAGGTTGGTTTATTGTATACCTTTGTCTCCTGGTTCTTCCCTCCTTCTGCAATCAGCTCAGGTGGCAAAGTAGAGTTATTAATTATCATCCAATATTCGCATAAAGGAACATAAAGCGAAAATAGGTTTTTTAATCCAATATCATATCTTCTTCTTATAACTTTTTCATCAATATTGTGTCCACCGCTTTCAACCCTCATCCTAACTCTCTCAACAGCAAGGTTTGGCAGGTTTAACCAGAAAAAGACCAATGTAACCTTATAGCCGTGTTCCTGTGCATATCTGATGAAGTTTGCATGAGTTCTTGTGGCTAACGTTGTTTCAAGCGCAAAATCCGTGCCGTTGGCTATGAGTTCTTTTATTCTTGCAAGCATTATCTTACCGGCCTGGATTGAAACACTTTCCGGCTTAAAGGGAGATATGCCTCTTGCTATTTCATCTGCATTAACATACTCTTTACAGCCGAGCATTTCTGGAAGAATATTATAAGAAGCTGTAGTTTTCCCTGCTCCGTTGCAACCTGCTATGATAAATAGATTTTTCATAAGCCAAATCAAAAATAACCATTTTTTTTACCGATTGTTGCCGTAAAAGCAAATAGTGAAAAGTCTCCAAGGCAGGGATCCTCAGGGAAAACTTTTCTGAGATATTCAGTTATCTCAAGGGCTGTCTTATAGTCAGATATATTTCTTTTGGTAATGCCGAGGCTAATGGAACTTCTTTGGACATGGGTGTCAAGAGGTATTATTAGTTCTGCAGGCGAAATCTTTTTCCAGAGTCCCAAATCTACTATACCGTCATTTCTAACCATCCATCTGCGAAACATGTGAATTTTTTTGTTGGCAGCATTAGGATTGTCTTTGCATCCATAAATATTCAGTCTTAAGTAAGAGGGTGAAAAGCATTCCAGTGATTCGTTGTTAAGATAAAACTGCCTCAAGTTTTCACAAATTTTTGCAAAATCGCTCCATTTTATACTTCGGTGAAGAGATACGGAATCACTTTTGAAATCTCCTGCCATTATGTAAGAATATGGCTGCCATTTCATTTCATCAAACATTCGGTTGCAATCTCTGACGATTAATTCCCTTTTTCCCCATGCAAGATGTGCTGACAGAATTCCAGCAATTTCAACGTCTTGAAGTGATGATCCTCCTTGAATTAATTTTTCTGAGAAGTATCTGGGGAAAATAATAGGATCAGTAGTGAAATATTTAAGATTATTGTACTCTGCTGCCAGTTTGATCAGTTTTTCGGATGTGCTTTCCATTAAACTCTTTTTCCAAAGTTAACAAATAATAAACTAAAAAAAGACCCTTAAGGGCCTTTTTAGTTTATTATCTCGCGAACTTATTTCTTTATATTCTTGTATCTGTTTAGGAATTTATCGACACGACCGGCTGTATCTACAAGTTTCATCTTGCCTGTATAGAATGGATGAGAAGTATTGGATATCTCAACTTTCACAAGAGGGTATTCTACTCCGTCATGAACAATTGTCTCTCTTGTGTTTGCACATGAACGAGTAATAAAAACGTAGTCATTAGACATATCCTTGAAAGCTACAAGACGGTAGTTTTCGGGATGTATTCCTTTTTTCATTTCTTATGCTGTTAAATGTTATGGGGCTGCAAATGTACAAATAATTTATCAATAGCCAAAACTATTCACGCCCTATTGCAAATTTTGCAAGAATTCGTAAGATTTCAAGATAAAGCCAAATCAATGTTACCATTAAACTAAATGCTCCATACCACTCCATGTATTTTGGAGCACCTGCTTCTGAAGCTCTTGCTATAAACTCATAGTCGAGCAGCAGGCTGAAGGCTGCTACACCAATTATGACAAGGCTGATTCCAATGCTTAAAGGGCCACTGTCATTGAGCAATGTAAGATTAACTCCAAAAAGCGATACAATTATAGAAACCAGGTAATAAAGTGCAATAGCTCCAACTGCAATTATCATTATTCTTGCGAATTTGCCATTTACCTTTATTATGTTTGTCCTGTAGACAAGCAACATTGATACGGCAGTCAGAATTGTAAGTAAAGTTGCATTCATTACTATTCCAGGAGCAGTTGCTGCAAATGCCTGACTGAACAGAGCAGAAATTCCACCAAGGAAAAGTCCTTCAAGTACAGCATAAACAGGAGCAAGATACTGTGCCCAAATTGGCTTGAAGCTAATAATCATTGCAACTACAAAGCCTCCAATCACACCTCCCCACATCCATGGCTGCACTGAAGCGGGATTTATGGCCTGAAAAGCAACTTTCCAGGTATACATTGCACCGGCAAGAATCATCAAAATCATTACAAGTGATTTTGAGGCGGTACCTTTAATAGTCATTGTACCTGTTCCTGCGGTAACTCGACTTTTCTCAAAAACCTTCTCGGTTAAAACTGGATTTGCCATATTTATTAATTTTTTAAAATTGTTTACACCTAAATAACTGTTCATCATATAGCAGAAACTTCCTTGCTTTTCTTATCCATTTTTGCTCTTCGATTTTGATGTGATCCTTAACTTGATTCCAGTCAACATTACCACTAACATAATCCAAAAGCAACTTGTCTCCCAACAGAAGCTCTATTGCACTTTTATCATTTCCTCTTTCATAAATGCCTTCACGAAATTGAAATTCTCGACAGTTTTCTGCCACAAATCTTATGATTTTCAAATTGTGTGCCAATGCATGATATTGCATTCCAGGGACAGGTATTAATTGAAAGCCCGTACAAACCTCTCCCTTATATTTATGAAATGTGGGAATAAATTTTTGCCATCTAATGTAAACAGAGGAATCAAACATGGGATTATCAGGGTCATTCCAGTTTTTTAATCCGTGTAATTGGTTATATGACAGCAAGTTTGACATAAATGGCGCTCCAAACTGTTCAAATGGTCTTGTGGTTCCTCTTCCTTCACTGACGTTTGTTCCTTCCCATAGAACCTGACCACTGTAAAAATGACATGTAAAAAGGCCGGGAATATTTGGAGAAGGAGGAATACTCCATGGAAGAAGTTCCTTCACTGCTCTTTCGGCTTTATATGAGATAATGTGGAGTGGAAACTTGGCATTAAGTTCATTGTAAAACATATTTGCGAGCTCACCAAAGGTTAGACCATGTCTGTGAACTAATCCTTCAATACCTATAAAAGATTCGTAACCCTTTTCAAGCATTGTTCCCTCAACTTGTCTACCGGCAGGATTTAGACGATCTACAATATATATGGGCAAGTTTATCTCTTCCTGCTTTAAAACTTTGAACAGGTTATAAAGGGTAGAAATATATGTATAATGTCGTGATCCGATATCCTGCAATTCCACAATCAATGCATCAATATCATTAAGATTGGAGGAGCTTACAGATAGAGAATTGTCATCTGAGCCATATAGTGAGATTATTTCGCATCCGTTCAGACCAAGCACTTTGTATGAATCAGTGCTGTCCAGTCTCTCCTGATCTTGAAGTTCACCGAAGAGACCGTGTTCCGGTGTGAATATTCTTTTCAAACGACCACTTTTAAAAAGTGTCTCAAACAGATATTCTCCTTTTTCAGGAAGCCATGCAGTTTGATTGCATAACACACCAAGCCTGCCACTTCTTAATACTATGTCAGGTTGA
>JAHDRO010000097.1 GCA_018433265.1 Bacteroidales bacterium | reverse complement strand
GAATATTATATGCCAAAAGCAAAGCCCGAGATTGTAACCATCCCTAAGATCAATTATATCGCTGTTCGTGGGATGGGTGACCCCAATGAATGGGTAAAGTAATACTGAAGAAAGATAAATATACAAGCCCATGGAGACGACTAAGATAATAGGAGATGTAAAAGACTTGGACAGAATTAAAGAATTATCAAATACATTGGCAGAAGAACTCCTAAGAACATTGGAGAATAGGTTTAAAGAAAATATGAATAGGCATAAAAAACTTGAATGGGAGGCAATATATGATAGGCTAAAGCTAAACAAAGAAAAACTATGGTCATTGAATGAAATGGAAAGAACTGGTGGAGAACCTGATGTAGTTGATTACATTATAGCTAGCGATGAATATATATTTTGCGATTGTTCTAAAGAAAGTCCGATAGGGAGAAGATCACTTTGTTATGATGAAAAGGCACTTTCATCAAGAAAATCCATGAAACCAGATGGAAGTGCCTTAAGCATGTCAATAGATATGGGTATAGAACTATTAAATGAAGATGAATATAGGAAGCTGCAGGAGATAGAAAAATTTGATACAAAAACGTCCTGTTGGATTAAAACACCAGATAGAATTCGTGAATTGGGTGGGGCATTATTTTGCGATAGACGTTATGATACTGTTTTTGTGTACCACAATGGAGCGGATTCATATTATTCTTCAAGAGGATTTAGAGGAGTGCTGAAAGTATAAATAGTTAAGAAGTGAAATTAGGAGGTATCCATATGGAAAATGAAAAATTGAAAGTGGCATTTATATGTGTACACAACTCATGTAGAAGTCAAATTGCAGAAGCTTTAGGCAAACACTTCGCTTCGGATGTTTTTGAGAGCTATTCAGCTGGCACAGAAACAAAACCTCAAATCAATCAAGATGCAGTTAGACTTATGAAAGAGATATATGGCATAGATATGGAGAGAGACCAATACTCTAAGCTGATAACTGAACTTCCAGAAATTGATATTGTAATAAAGATGGGCTGTAATGTGATTTGCCCGTTTGTGCCTTCTAAATATGAGGAAGACTGGGGATTAGACGACCCTACAGGAAAGAACGACGAGGAATTTAAAAAAGTTATTTTCACAATAGAAGAAAAAATAAAAGAATTAAAGACTAGAATAGAATCTAAAGAGTTGCCAATATAAATTTAGTATGATATTAAAATTTTGATTTTACATTTTCGATAAAAAGTAAATATATGGTATACTATAATTGCAATTAATTTAAAAGATAAGAGGGGATATCATGATTGTAACCACAACTCCAAATGTAGATGGCAAAAATATTATAGAGTATAAAGATATTGTTTTCGGTGAAGTTATTTTAGGAGTGGATTTTATTAAAGATTTTGCTGCTGGATTATCCAATTTTTTTGGCGGTAGATCAAAATCTTACGAAGGAGAGCTAATCGAAGCACGAGAAACAGCTATAATTGAAATGAAAGAAAGAGCAGAAAAAATAGGAGCAAATGCAGTTGTAGGAGTGGATATAGACTATGAAGTACTAGGGCAAGGCGGGAATATGATAATGGTAACTGCTTCTGGCACCGCTGTAGTAGTAGAGTGATTGTAAAAAATAAAAGCTAATGGCTTAAGCCACTAGCTTTTTACATTATAAAGCAGCTTTATCGTATTTTTGGGGTTTTATGATAGCTCCTAAAATTGCTCCTAAGAATGCTGGCAAAGCCCATGTAAATCCATATGAGGAAAAAGGAAGAAAATTTACAATCTTTAGGACAAAACCGTTAACACCAAGCATATTTAAAGTTTCTAATGCGCTGATAACTAATGTAGCGTATATGGAATACCTAAATACATTGTTATTTTTAATGCTGTCGCCTAAAAAAACAGTGAGTAGAATTAAGACAATGACAATAGGATACATAAAAGTAAGTATTGGCTCAGCTAGTTTTATTATGTATTCAACTCCATTTATTGACATGACTGCACTAAATAAAGTAGTTACAATTACAACAACCTCATATTTTAACTTGCCATTGCTAATTTGACTAAAATATTGTCCTACAGTTGCTGTAAGCCCAACTGATGTAGTTAAACATGCCAATCCCACAACCAATCCCAGACCTATTTCTCCGAAGGCTTGAAGTAAATTGTTAGCAATATTCATAATTAAATCAGTTCTAGTAATAGTTTTTGGAAATAATTGACCACCAGTTGCACCAAGGTAACCTAGTCCACCATATACAAATGCTAAACCAGATATTGCAATTATTCCAGCTCTCTTAGTCATTGAAAATTGATCTTTTTTGCTGCTATAACCTTGTTGAGCTAGTGATGTAGATATTATCCCGCCAAATAATATTGCTGCAAGCGCATCCATAGTCTGATAACCTTGTGTAAATCCATCTGAAAACGGTCTAGCTAAATTCTCATCGACAGGATCCCCCATTGGAAAGAAAATTCCTCTAAAAATCAATAATAGCAAAATAATCAAAAGCACAGGAGTTAGTACTTTTCCAATCTTGTCTATTACACTTGTAGGTTTAATCGTAAGCAATAAAGTTATTCCAAAATAAATAATCATAAAAACTATTGGATTTGCATGTGGAAGAATTGGAAGCACACCCATTTCAAAAGAAGTTGCTCCAGTCCTAGGAATTGCAAGCAAGGGTCCTATTGCAAGGACTATTGTTATGCCAAGAAATTTAGAAAATAATGGAGAAATTCTATTTCCTAATTTGCTAACATCTCCACCGGCTCTGGCAGAAGCTATTATTCCCAAGAATGGTAAGCCTATGCCTGTTATAAAAAAGCCTATCATTGACCAGTTCCACTTATCGCCTGACATAAAGCCTAAAAATGGTGGGAATATCAGGTTTCCTGCTCCGAAAAACATTGAAAACAGAGCAGCTCCAAGAATTAACGAATCTCTTTTTTTATTGTGCATTTACATACCCCCAAATTTGATTTATCTCTATTTTTATTATTTTAGCACTATTTTGATAATTGAGCAAATATATACAATAGCATCAATTTATATAAATTACTATTGTTAATGTAATATATTTACAAATATCAGCATTGTCATTTACAATGTTTGGAATGCCTTGAATTAAATTTTATGACAAATCAAAAATATTATTTATAAAACAATAAAAAAGTATTTACAAAGTTTCTTAGACATGATAATATACTATCTAATAATTTAATATGATAATGTGATGACGAGAAATAGTAATCAATAATTAGCTTATAGAGAGTGTATGTTTGGTGGAAATACATAGTGAAAGATTGATGAACACGTCTTTGAACAAGTTGGTGAAATCATTTGAGAGTAGCCGTATTCGGATTGCAACCGTTAGTGTGCACGGGTATAGAATTTTTGTACCTAGTGAGGATGGTATTTAAAAATACCATTAAATTGAGGTGGGACCACGGGATTAACTCTCGTCCTCTAGTTAGATAAACTAGAGGACGAGAGTTTTTAATTTAATTTTAAGTAAAGGGATAGATTTAAATGTTAAAAAAGAAAAAGTTCGCAGTTGTTTTAGGATTGGTGTTGTTAGTCAATTTGGTTTCGGCTTGTTCACAGCAGGTAAGCTCTAATAGTGAAGATACATTTGTAATTGGACTTGATGATACATTTGCACCGATGAGCTTTAGAAATGAGAAAAATGAAATAGTGGGTTTTGATGTAGACCTTGCAGAAGAGGTGGCTAAGAGAAATGGGTGGGATATAAAATTTCAACCTATAGATTGGGCAATGAAAGAGGCAGAACTCAATTCAGGCAATATTGACATGATATGGAATGGATATACGATTACAGATGAAAGAAAAGAAAAGGTGAATTTCACCGAATCTTATCTCACTAATTCGCAAATAATTGTTACATTAATCAATTCCGATATAACCAAGATTGATGACTTAGAAGGCAAAACTTGTGCGACACAAGCTGAATCAAGCTCACTTGATGCTGCACGGGGCTTGGATGGGTTTATTGAAAGCTTGAAAGACGGTAAGATAATCGAATATTCTACTTTTAACGAAGTGTTTAACGATCTTGAATCTGGAAGAACCGATGCTATCATAGTTGATGAGGTGCTTGCAAGATATTATATGAACAACAAAGGAGAAGGATTGTATAAAGTACTTGAAGAAAATTTAGGAATTGAAGAATATGGCGTAGGAGTTCGAAAAGAAGATGAGGATTTGTTGAATAAGTTAAATGTGACTTTAAATGAAATGAAGGATGATGGAACTAATGATGCAATTTACGAAGAATGGTTTGCAAAATAGCTTTATATGTAAGGTGGAGATGATCCAATGAAAATTTTAGAGATGCTAATTCCGATGACTTTAGAAGGGTTAAAAGTGACAATGAGCGTTTTTGCTGTGACGCTTATTGTTTCTCTTCCATTATCTACATTTGTTGCTTTGCTAAGAGGAGCAAAAAACAAATATATTAGTAAACTGACAAGTGCTTATATATATATTATGAGAGGTACTCCACTATTGTTGCAGTTGATGTTTATTTTCTTTGGATTTCATTATATTCCTGTTGTTGGATATGCGTTTAGCAGATTTCAAGCTATCTATATTGCTTTTATATTGAATTACACAGCCTATTTTGCAGAAATAATCAGAGGAGGTATAAACTCAATTGACATTGGGCAATATGAAGCAACTAAAGTTCTGGGGCTTGGAAAAAGCTATGCCTTTATCAAAATAATTTTACCTCAAGTAATTAAAAATATAATTCCGTCATTGGGAAATGAAGTAATCACACTTGTCAAAGATACTTCGTTGGTTTATATACTTGGTGCTACGGACATATTAAAAGCAGCAAAATCAGTATCAAATACTTATTCGACTTTTGTGCCATATATATTTGTAGCCTTTGTGTATCTTGGAATCATTGCAATAATGACAAATCTTTTATCAAGCATAGAGAGACGATTTGATTATTATAGATAGGAGAATACCATGGGACTAGTAGTTGAAAAAATAAGCAAATCTTTTGGAGAAATTAAAGTTTTTGAGAAATTATCATTTGAAGTTCCTTCTGGAAAGGTTTTTTGCATACAAGGCAAATCTGGAGAGGGTAAAACTACACTCTTAAGATGTCTTAATAGACTTGAACAGCTTGACGAAGGCAGAGTATTAATAGATGGAGAAAATATATTGGAGATGAAAGAAAATAGAAAAATCGGATCAAAGATAGGTCTGGTATTTCAAAATTATAATTTGTTTCCACACTTAACAGTTATGGAAAATTTAACAATTATGCCAAATCATTTAAAGGCAGCAAGTAAAGACAGCATTTTGAATAAAGCTATAGAACTGTTGAAGTCTTTGGAAATAGAGGACAAAAAGGATATGTATCCTTATCAATTGTCAGGGGGACAAAAACAAAGAGTGGCTATTGCAAGAGCTTGTATGCTAAATCCATCTGTACTGTGTTTTGATGAGCCTACTTCAGCTTTAGACAATGAAACTTCGAGCAAAATATCGAGTATAATTAAGAATTTAGCTAATGAAGGCATGACTGTAATCGTAGTTACCCATGATTTAAAATTTGGTAAAGATATTGGAGATAGCATATTCAAATTAGAAAATGGGAAATTGCTGATCAATGAGATTACTAAAATTGTCGATTGACAATATATTGACGAGCATGAATCTTAATAGTATACTATGGTATGTCAACACTAAACTAGACAAATTTTTTAAGGTACATTTGCTTATCAAAGTATCATTAATAATAAATTTATTGAACAAAATTTGGTTGATGCCGCTTGTCACTTTACTTGGAGCCTCTGCGAGCACGTTCATGAGCCAAGAAGCCCAGTTTTTAATGAAACTTGGCTCAGCCATCAAGGCTACCATGCTCGCCTCTCCAAATAAAGTGCACGTTTTTGAATTAAATCTTGCTTGCTTTCATTTGGTGCACAGATTTGTATTCTCTGGGCGTTAAGTAATCTAAAGAACCGTGAATGCGTATGTTGTTAAACCAATTCACATAGTCAAACAACTCTAGTTCTAATTCTTCTAGGCTTGAAAAAACTTTACCGTTTACGAATTCAGTTTTGATTGTTTTAAACGTTGCTTCTGCAACGGCATTATCATAAGGTAGCCCTTTTTCACTTAGCGATCGTTCAATTCCAAACGTTTTTAATGCTTCGTCAATGAGTTTATTTTTAAACTCACTTCCTCGATCTGTATGAAATAATTCGAGATGATTTAGATTGTATTTGACAGATGCAAAGGCACGTTGTACTAACTCGGCACTTTTATTTTCGCCAGCACTATGACCGATGATTTCACGATTAAATAAATCTACTAAAATGCAGATATAATGCCATTTTTGCGCTACTCGGACATAAGTTAAATCACTTACAACAACTTTCAGTTCTTCTTCTTGATGGAATTCTCGGTTTAATGTATTTCCTACTTCGGATTCATTCACTGTTGATTTACTAGGTTTATATTGTGCTACTGTATATTTTGAAACAAGACCTTGCTCTTTCATCATTCGTCCAATGCGACGACGGGATACGATTTTTCCTTGTTTTTCGAGTTCCTTTTTTATTTTTCTTTGTCCGTAAATATCACGACTATCTTTAAATATTTTTACAATTAATTTAGTTAGTTCTTCCTCTTGATTGTCACGAATTTTTGCTTCGTAGTAGAACGTACTTCTAGGAATTTGTAGGACGGCGCACATTGCTGATACCGAGTATTTGTGACGGTTTTGGCGAATCACATCTACTTTCGTCCCATGATCAGCGCGGCTTGCTTTAAAATATCATTTTCCATGGCTAGTCTTTTGTTTTCTTTTCGTAATCTTATTAATTCTTCTTGTTCTGGAGTACGGTTGTCTTTTTCATTGAATGAACCTGTAGATTTATGCTGACGAACCCATTTATCAAAGGCAGACGGGGTTAAATCATATTCTTTAATAATCTCACTTCTTGGTTTTCCTGACTCATGTAATCGGACGATTTGTTCTTTGAACTCATTAGTGAACGTTCTTCTTTTTCTTTTGGTCATCATTATTCTCCTTCACCTTTGTATTGGATTAAGTTTATATGACCTTAAAGATTCTGTCCAATTAAGTGTAACCTATCCAACTATGATTAGGATGATAATTGGATAATTAATATTATTTGAGGAGGGATTATATGTTTGGAAGATTGGGAATGTGGGAACTAATACTCATTTTAATAATTGCACTTGTTATTTTTGGCCCATCAAAACTACCTGAGGTTGGCAAGTCCATTGGAAAGGCAATAAATGAATTTAAAAGACAAACAAACAAAATCACTGAGGACATAGACTTAGAATCTGACCAAGAAGAGAGCAAAAATTAAGGGTTACTAGATATGTTATATCATATAAAATTTTAATTAGAACTTAGGAGGGATACATATGACAGAGAAAAAAACAATGACGAGAAAAGATTTTTTAAAAACAATGGGGACAGCTGTTGCTGGAGTTGCAGTTGTTGGCTCTATGAGTGGTCTTCTCACAGGATGCAGTGATGAAAATGCCCAACTTCAAACTTCAAGCGAAAGTCCAAAATGGCCATTTAAGTACAAGAAAATTGATCCTGCAGTAGCTGAAGCAAGAGCATACAACGCATATTTCGAAAAGGGAGGATGAGGTGTTGCTGTAGCTGAAGGGTTCTTCGGCACATTGGCAGATGAGACAGGATATCCATTTAACCAGATTCCTACTGAAATGTTCATAAATGCATCAGGGGGTTATCAAACTGCTTCTTTATGTGGTAGTCTTGGAGTTTCAGCAGCTTGTATAGGCTCAGTTT
>JAHDRO010000055.1 GCA_018433265.1 Bacteroidales bacterium | reverse complement strand
TTTAAAAATGTAATTATTGCCTATGAAACGCTCAAAATTTACGGAATCACAGATTTCATTTGCTCTTCAGCAAGCTGAGACAGGGGTTAAAGTTGAAGAGGTCTGTCGTAAGATGGGTATAAGTGATGCCACTTTTTACCTGTGGAAGAAAAAATATGGAGGTCTTGGTGTTTGTGAGATGAGTGTTTAAATACAAATTGGTTCTTATCTTTGTCTGATGCGAGGGCTAAAATAGAGTCCTTTCGTAGAAATTATAACTCATACCGCCCACACAGCTCTTTGCAAGGAATGACACCCGAAGAAGCAGAAATTGAATATGTCAGAAACCCCGGATTTTCTACTCTCGAACTGTCCGAAAGGGAGTAGGGCAGATTAAAACTTGACACCTTATTTCATTCTCTTTTTTTATATAATTTATAAAAATAAACTATAGATATGTATAATAGTAGTAGAAAAAATAAGAATGATGACTCTGGGGCCTTATTAAAATTAGGCAACAACACTTCGAATAAGACCTGTTTATCAAGAACATAACACCCTAAAACAAAGAAAATATAGGCTATTATTATTCTTGCGATAAAAAAGTATGTGTTTTTATTCATTGATATTAGATTACAAAAGTTCCCAAATAATTGCGCCTATTGCACCTAATACTCCTCCTGAAGGTCCACCAGTTGCAGTACCAAAAGCCCATCCCCATACGACACTAGCTACCGAGTCATTTTTAGCCGCCTGTCTTATTAACGCCCTTTATTAAGGAGTAATATAACCTTTTGTCATATTTTGGTTAGATATCGCTATTTCAATAGATGCTACATATAAAGATAGTGACTTTATACAACCATCCTTTATATTATCTTCAAAGTCTAGTTTATTCAAGTCATTTATTTTTCCTTTAATATGATCTCTAAGTTCTTCTAAATTTTCGCAAATTTATCACCTGTCGGAGTTTGTTGTAAATAGCATATTAACAGTGGTTTAAATTCTGAAATTTTTTAAAGTCAAATTTATAAACAATTAATTATTAGCTATTTACAACAAACTCCGACAGGTGATAAATTGAAACAGTAAAGCAGCAGAGAATTTATGGAATTAAAAATACGATCGTCTAACATGCAATATGGCTAATAGCGGGTAAAGTGTGTAATGATGACAAAAAAATTGTATCTTTAATTATAAAAAGAAAAAGCTATGGGAAAACAAGGAATTAAAATCTCATCCGTTGATGTAGATAAACTTATTGAAATGCTAAATGCAGCACTTTCAGAAGAATGGCTTGCATATTATCAGTATTGGATTGGTGCAAGACTTATGGAGGGCCCTATGAGAAGTGAAATTGAACCCGAACTATTATTACATGCAGACCAGGAATTAGGTCATGCTGTATTAGTTGTCAACAGGATTATACAACTCGGGGGAACACCTGTAATTAATCCTAAAAATTGGACAAAATTAGCTCGTTGTCCATATGATGAACCATCTGACCCATATATTGAGGTGATTTTGGAACAAAACCTTAAAGGAGAAAGATGTGCAATTGAACGTTATCATGAAATAGCTGATTTCACAAATGGCAAAGACCATTCAACTCACCAAATGGCTGTTCAAATTCTCAATGAAGAATTAGAACACGAAAATGATATAGAAGATTGGATAAACGACATTGCCCGCATGAAAGAAGAGTGGAAAAAGATTAAAATATAACAAACTCCGACAGGTGTTAATTCCCCAATTTAATAACTCTATTATCACTTTCTCCTTCACCGTTCTTCTGAGGCTTGTTTGCCTTGTAGGAGTTGAAGTTAAACGTAAGTCCCAACCATAAGAAGCGAGTCTGACTCTTGCTGTAATTATTCAACTTGTACACAGCATTGTCTGATTCGATATTCCACTTCATAGTATTGAAAACATCAGTCATCGTCAGGCTTGCTGAGAACTTATTGTTGAAGAATGAACGTTTAATTGAAATATCGGCATAGTAAATCTCTCCCAGACGGAATTGAGGCAGCGATATCGCCGAATTGTAATTCAGAAAAATTTGCATCTCTGTCATCTTTTCAGGCTTGATTGTAGTTTTTAAACTTCCTGTCCATGCAAAACCGTCCGCAGTAAGGTTAATTTCATTGTACTGTCCCGTAGAGCGCATATAGAAAGCAGAAACAGCAGGGTTTACCGACACATATTTGCCAAATTTATAGTTAAAATCCACATCGCCACCTATTTTGTTTTGACGACTTCCGTTAACGTATGTCAACATAAGTTTATTGGCATCCGCAAGCACAGAAACCTGTGTTATATAGTCTTTGATAGTGCTGGCAAAAAGATTGGTTCGAAGTTGATAACTATTATTAATCAAAGAGTAGTTTAGCTCTGCTTTGTCAAGAGTTTCCGGGCGAAGGAATTTATTTCCTTTTTCGTAAGTTGTTTGGTCTATAATACTTACAAACGGATTTATCTGAGGAAAAGCAGGACGAGTAACCCTGCGGTTTATGCTCGCCGAAAGACTTTGCGACTGATTTATTGTGTATTTGAGTTGTAAGAATGGGAATGGGAACCAGTAATCGTTATATATTTTTTCATTTGTTGAAAACTGGTTGAGCTGTGCAGTATTATACTCAAGCCTTGCACCTATTTTATAATCTATTTTGGATGATAGTCTATCCGAGTACATCGCATAAGCGGAATAAATATATTCATGAAATTCGAGATCGTTACTGAACGATGGGTCTAATATCCATTCGCCTGAACCTGTGTTCAGATCGTAAAATTTATAATCAAAATTGTTGTATCGCGAAGTGATTTTCAATCCAGCCTCGATGACATCTTTTGTTGATATGGATTTTATGTAGTCTGTCTGTATGCTGAAATTCGTAGGGTGTCCTCCGCCTGTAGATTTTTGCAGCAGCACATCCTCGATATAATATTCGGCAGGACGACGCCCGCGATTCCTCGAAAACAATCCTTCGAATGAAAGTTCGTGTTTATCTTTTTCAAAGATATGTTTGTATGAGAGGTTACCCTCGAACATCTGCCTGTTCCATGAAACATCATTCAGCCTCTTAAACGCGACAGGATTCGAGTTGTCATTTTCCGTGCCATGTATAGTTTGTCTATTGTTTTGCTCCGGGAAAACCGTTTTAAAGCCAAAAGTGAAAATATCCTTCTTAGTAGGCCTCATGCCGATTAACAGATTTCCTGCATGAGATGTATTGGTCTGCTTCGAAAACATTTCCTGCGCCACACTGATATTGTCGGTATAGAGCAATCTGTCTAATGTGCTGTGGGTTTCATAACGCTCATATTTACCATTGTAACCAAGATCAAAATCCCATATTCCCTTAGAGTAGAGCAGATTTACTCCACCATTAATAGCCTGATCAAAATTGTAGTTAAGCATAACACGCCCACTAAATCCACCACCTCTACTGCGTTTGGTAATGATATTGATTATACCGCCCGTGCCTTCAGCATCATACTTAACGGACGGATTAGTTATAATCTCAATGTTTTCAATATTCGATGTAGAAATGGAATTTAATGACGACAACGTAGTCGGAACGCCATCCATCAGTATAAGTGTATTTTTATTTCCTCGAATATAGACATTAGCCTCATTGTCAATATTTATTCCCGGTTGTCCTTTCAGTACGTCTGTGATATTACCTGAAACCGAAGCTATGTTTTTAGCAACGTTAATCGTTGTTTTTTCTATGTTCTGTTGTTTCTCACTCCTTGTACCATTAACAGTAACTTCACCGATAGTCAGGGCAGCAGGTTTCATCATTATTGGTTCTATAATATTTACGGATGAGCCATTAACTTCTACTTGCCTGATTGCATTTTCATATCCGATAAAGCTGGCTTTGATAAAATATTTGCCATTTCCCAGATTTGCAATATTAAACTCTCCTTTAGAATTAGTAACACAACCTGTTACCAAAGTGCTGTCAGGGAGTTTGAAAATTGCTATGGATACATATTCAATAGGCTGCTTTGTATCAGAATCAATAAGTTTTCCGTTTACTGAAAAAAATTTGTTTTGCCCAAATGAAATTACTGTAATTAATGCGAATAAAATGATTATTAATGATCTTTTCAGATACACAGGCCTTAACAGGTTCGTCATGTTAAAAAATTTTCAAGCAAGTTCAGGGCTATCTCCAAAGTTAAGACATCCTGTTATTTGTGCTCGGGACGGGAATTGAACCCGTACGGACATTGCTGCCCACAGGATTTTAAGTCCTGCGTGTCTACCTATTCCACCACCCGAGCAGAATAAACCCAAAAAGACCTCTCCCACCGGAAAGGTCAACAGAGCGGAAAACGAGACTCGAACTCGCGACCCTAACCTTGGCAAGGTTATGCTCTACCAACTGAGCTATTTCCGCATTTGGGACAACAAAAGTAGCAAATAATTTACAACCTCCAAAAAAAACTATACCTCGGTTTTGAATTCGTCAAGGAACCTGACATCGTTTTCAAAGTAGAGGCTTAGATCCTTTATTTGCCATTTCAGCATAGCTATTCTCTCAATACCCATTCCAAAAGCGAGCCCGGAATATTGACTGCTGTCTATC
>JAHDRO010000092.1 GCA_018433265.1 Bacteroidales bacterium | reverse complement strand
GTCTTTGATCTGCTCCACTCAGGCTGAAGAAAAAGCATGCAATCCTTTCTGACAAGGGCTCTGTTGTTTTCAGCCCATTGAAAGTCTTCGGCTGTTTCTATAATAACTTTAAGTTCCGAAGCCAGCTGGTGCATCCCTTTCAGTGGAGGTCTCTTTTTCTTGGGAGACAAGCATATCCAGTCAAATCTGCCACTCATCGATTTCGAGCCTGAAGTTTCTAGAAAAATGTCAAAATTGTTTATTTTTAGAAGATTGCATAATTTGTCAAGAGGGTATGAAAGCGGCTCTCCTCCTGTGATAACAATCGATCTTGAGGGATGTTTCATGGCTTCAGAAACAATCTTTTCTATGGGAGTAGGTTCATAAAGGGCTGGATTCCAGGTTTCTTTGGCATCACACCAGCTACAACCAACATCACATCCTCCAAGTCGTATGAAAAATGCAGGTTTGCCACTGTGAAAACCTTCTCCTTGGATTGTATAAAAAGCTTCTGCAAGTGGAAGAAGTGCTCCATCAAACAATTCCGGAAATTTCATGTAAGTATGTTTTTTTACAAAGGTAGTAAAACATGCCGTTTTGACAGCAAAAATTGAAATGGCAAATATGTTGCAGTATTTTCCATTAAAAACACAAATAATTATGAATAAGCAAAATTGGGAATTTCTTAACAAGTTTGCCATAAATCTTAATGAAGAAGCAAGGGCTGGAAAGCTGGACCCTGTAATTGGCAGGGATGAAGAGATAAGAAGAGTCCTGCAAATATTAAGTCGTAGAACTAAAAACAATCCTATTTTGGTTGGAGAACCAGGAGTTGGTAAGACAGCAATTGCGGAAGGTATCGCTCAGAGAATAGTACACGGAGATGTGCCGGAAAATCTTAAAACAAAAGAGATTTTTTCTCTTGATATGGGAGCATTAATTGCAGGTGCAAAGTACAAAGGTGAATTTGAAGAGAGACTGAAAGGTGTCGTTAAGGAGGTCATCGACAGTGAGGGCGAAGTTATTCTTTTTATTGATGAAATTCACACTTTGATAGGTGCCGGGAGAAGTGATGGAGCGATGGACGCTGCTAATATTCTTAAACCTGCTTTGGCAAGAGGAGAATTGAGGGCTATAGGTTCAACCACTCTCGATGAGTATCAGCTTTATTTTGAAAAAGATAAAGCATTAGAGCGAAGATTTCAAATGGTTATGATAGATGAACCAACCACTTCAGAAACTGTCTCTATTTTAAGGGGGCTTAAGGAGAGGTATGAAAACCATCATAAAGTGCAAATTAAGGATGATGCTTTGATTGCAGCGGTGGATCTTTCTCATCGATACATAACTAATAGACATTTACCGGATAAAGCGATTGATCTTATTGATGAGGCAGCATCAAAATTAAGGCTTGAAATGAATTCTGTGCCTGAGGTGATTGATGAACTCAATCATAAGATAAGGCAGCTTGAGATTGAAAGAGAAGCTATTAAGCGTGAAGGAGATAAAGAAAAGCTTGAGGATCTGACAAGACAAATAAATGAATTGTCTGCAGAAAGGGACAAGAATAACGAACAATGGCAAAAGGAGAAAAAAATACTTAATGAGATTCAGAAACAGAAAATGGAGATAGAACAGCTTAAGTTGATGGCAGAAGAGGCTGAGAGAAGTGGCGATTATGGCAAAGTTGCTGAATTGAGATACGGTAAAATAGTTGCTGCTGAAAAAACAATCAAGGAGCTCATGGAGCAGAAGAGTAAAAGTGAATTTACTCTAATCAATGAATATGTCGAACCTGAGGATATTGCAGAAGTTGTTGCTAAATGGACAGGTATACCAGTTAAAAGAATGCTTGAGAGTGAAAAAGAAAAGCTTTTAAGAATGGAAGATGAGCTTCATAAAAGAATTGTTGGTCAGAACGAAGCTATTAAAGCTGTGTCTGATGCTATAAGAAGAAGCAGGGCTGGCTTGCAGGATGCAAAACGTCCTATTGGATCGTTTCTTTTTCTAGGAACGACAGGTGTTGGTAAGACAGAACTTGCCAAAGCACTTGCCGAATTTTTGTTTAATGACGAGAATATGATGACCCGTATTGATATGAGCGAATATCAGGAAAGGCATTCAGTGTCGAGACTTGTAGGCGCTCCTCCAGGATATATTGGTTACGAAGAAGGTGGCCAGCTTACTGAGGCTGTCAGAAGAAAACCATACTCTGTTATATTGCTCGATGAGATAGAAAAGGCACATCCGGACGTCTTTAATATACTATTGCAAGTTTTGGATGATGGAAGGTTGACTGATAATAAGGGGAGGACAGCTGATTTTAAAAACACTATTTTGATTATGACTTCAAATGTTGCTTCTGACGTTAT
>JAHDRO010000343.1 GCA_018433265.1 Bacteroidales bacterium | reverse complement strand
TATCGAGTTGATATCATTAGAGGGGAGGATGGGGCAATGGCTTATGGTCTTAAACAGTATGGAAAAATCTCTTTTATAAGAAACAGAAAGGCAAGGGCTGTGACATCTACTGCCACAATTAATAAAGACGGTTCCTTAAGGAAAGCGTTTATCAACCGATTTAAAAATTCTATTAAGGGATGGAGAAAATATTTTTTTAAAACAACTGGTGAAATTAAAGATCAACCTGATAATATCATCGATAACGACAAAAGATGAAAGCTGTTTTTATTCACTTTTTTGACTTTGCATCCTACAGTGGGGTAAGCAAAAAAATTAACTCCCAAGTAGAGGCACTTATACAAAATGGAGTTGATACGGAATTGTGTTATATAAATATAAATAAAGACGGTCGGCAGAGAAGAGTATGCGGAACAAGTGTCATAGATGATTTTGGGAATGGTCTCTTTGCCAAAATATATAAATGGTTTGGCTTTTCAAACTTAACAAAATACATCTTTGCAAACAATTTCGACATGGTCTATATTAGATCATTTTATAATGTAAATCCACCAATGCTTAAAATGCTTAAGAAAGTACATAATGCAGGAATAAGAATTGTTATGGAATATCCCACTTATCCTTATGATATAGAGACCAGGAACCAGCCTTTGAACTACTCTTTCATTTTTCTGCTTAACAGGGTCTACAGAAAACAACTTTACAAATATGTAGATAGAATTGTAACTTTTACCGATCTTGAGAAAATTCATGGAATCAAGACTATCCGTATATCTAACGGAGTGGATTTCTGCACTCTTCCACTCATATGATAAATTCAAATAACTGTAAACTTAGATTAACCTTCCTATTAGTATTACTTGTGATTTTCTTCTCTCCCGCCTTTGCACAGGGAGATTTACTAATAACACCGAAACGGGTGGTTTTCGATGGTTCCAAAAGAGTCATGGAGTTAAATCTTGCCAATATAGGAAAAGACACCGCCAGATACAGCATCTCTTTAGTTCAATATAGAATGACTGAAGATGGAAATTTTGAGGAAATTACTGTACCTGATCCAGGTCAAAATTTTGCTGATAAATATATTAGATTTTTCCCCAGAACAGTCACACTAGGTCCAAATGAAGTACAGGTAGTAAAAATGCAGCTTACAAATACCTCCAATCTTGCCCCTGGAGAATATCGATCACATATCTACTTTAGAGCCACTCCTAAAGAAACTGCATTGGGAGAAGAAGAACAGAACAATGACACAACTTCTGTTCATATAAAGCTCTTGCCAATATTTGGTATTACAATTCCTGTAATTATCAGAATTGGTGAATCTAATACAAAAGTTAATATTTCTGACCTCGAGCTTGAAAATATTA
>JAHDRO010000271.1 GCA_018433265.1 Bacteroidales bacterium | reverse complement strand
TTCCGCTGTGCATAGCTTGATTTTTCTTTTGTTCCCAAAAGTAAAAATTCAAATCGTGGACAAGCTTTTTTTATTGTATTTTGCATCAATTCTGACCGTTACAAGGATAAAACAAAAAGTTTAGTGGACACTAATGGGTCAGGTATATTATAAGTCGCCATATTTTAAAATTATTTTCATTTAAAATGATTCTCTTTGCAGTAAACGTTAAAATTAAACAATATAATTATTTGAACTTTATTCTCTTTTTATTAAACCTTCCAGATACTCTATATTGGCTTTCTTACCACTTAATAAGGATTGGGATATTCAGATTAATTATGGTATAAAAACAGGACTTAATGATGCGTTTATTATTTCAACAGAAAAACGAGATAAAATTTTAACTACTTGCCTAGATGAGGAAGAGCGCAAAAAAACGGATGCACTTATACGACCGATTCTTCGCGGACGGGATATAAAAAGGTATAGTTATAATTGGGCGGATCAGTGGCTTTTATATATCCCATGGCATTTTCCATTACAATTTAATCAATCAATTACTGGAGCTTCTGAGAAAGCAGAAAGAATATTTCAAAAAGAATATCCAGCTGTATATAACCACTTGCTTCTATATAAGCCACAATTGTCTGCACGCAATAAAGCAGAAACAGGTATTCGCTATGAATGGTATGCAATGCAGCGCTGGGGTGCCAATTATTGGGAGGATTTTTTGAAGCCAAAAATTGTATTTCAAGAAATGGTACAAGAGCCCTCGTTTGCATATGACGACACAGTTCACTTCTTTTGTTTAGACACGGGACGAATTATAACTGGCAAACATTTGAAATTTTTGGTTGCCATATTGAATAGTAATTTATTTTTTTTCGCCATAAAGAGATTTTATGGCGGAGGCTCTTTGGGGGAATCTGGTGTGCGAATGAAACATACATTTTTTGAAAAATTCCCTTGTATTATTCCGAGTTTTGATATTGAAAAAGACTTAGAGATTATTGTCGACAATATATTGATGTGTGGTAAAAGTTGTGATTGCCAGCTCATAAACGCCAAAGTTTATGAGCTATACAATCTGTCTCTAGATGAGATTCAAATAATTGAAAACGAAT
>JAHDRO010000125.1 GCA_018433265.1 Bacteroidales bacterium | reverse complement strand
CTGAAAAAAATGCTCCAATAATGCGAGAAGCTCAAGCAATGCTTGTTAAATGGGAAAATGGAGATAAAGAGGTAAGAGATTTGTGGTCTACAATGAATTCTTGGGTATATAAAGGATTTGATGTGACCTATAAAAGATTGGGGATTGAATTTGACAGGATTTATTATGAGTCTCAAACATATCTTCTTGGTAAAGCTCTTGTTAAGATTGGTCTAGAGAAAGGTGTGTTTTTTGAAAAAGAAGATGGATCTGTATGGTGTGACCTTACTTCAGATGGTCTTGATGAGAAGCTACTTCTCAGATCAGATGGAACGTCTGTATATATAACACAGGATTTGGGGACAGCTCATCAACGATTTTCCGAATATAATCTTGATGAACATATTTATGTAGTGGGAAACGAGCAGAATTATCATTTCCAAGTACTTAAATTGATTCTTAAAAAACTCGGTTTCAATTGGGCTGATTCAATTTATCACTTGTCATATGGAATGGTTGAACTCCCAGAAGGGAAAATGAAATCCAGGGAAGGGACAGTAGTTGATGCAGATGATCTTATAGAGAATATGGTTAATACTGCAAAAGAAACCTCTCTTGAACTAGGTAAACTAGCAAATATGAGTAAAGAGGAACAGGAAAACCTTTTTGAAATTTTGGGTTTGGGCGCACTTAAATATTTTATAATTAAAGTTGATCCTAAGAAAACAATGTTGTTTGATCCAAAGGAATCAATTGATTTTAATGGTAACACGGGACCGTTTATTCAATATACTCATGCGAGAATCAAATCAATACTTAGGAAGGCCATCGATTATGAATTTGTTCCAGGTCTTAATGATGTGGATTTTAATGAAAAAGAGATAGAAATAATAAAACTGCTGACTCTTTTTCCGGACAGGATAAAGGAAGGAGGTGAAGAGTTTTCTCCAGCACTTATTGCCAATTATTGTTATGATTTGGCTAAAGAATTCAACCAATACTATCACGAAGTATCCGTTTTAAAAGAAGATGATGCTAAGCTTAGAGACCAGAGACTTGCTCTCATATCAAAAATTGCAAATGTGCTTTCAAAAGGAATGAAAATCCTTGGTATCACTCTTCCAGAAAGAATG
>JAHDRO010000399.1 GCA_018433265.1 Bacteroidales bacterium | reverse complement strand
CTTTTATCTTTATAACTATCTAATTTTTCTTTAAGATCTGAAATATCAATTGTTGATGCACCAATCCTATAAAAAAGTTCATCTTTATTCTTTTGTTTGTATATATCAAGCAACTTTTTATAGATTGCAGGGTCTGATGCAATATTAAGTTCATTTAGTTTTGCATTCAATTTGTTTTGTCCTTCCTTTATAAGCGCTTTTCCCTCTGCATTGAGTACATCCATGATATGAAACCTTGCCTTGGGGGTTTTAACAAAGTCAAGCCATTCACGTTGAGGCTTCTGTGATTCAGCAGTAATTATTTCAATCTGATCTCCGTTTCTAATTTGATAGGAGAGAGGAAATAATTTATAATTGACCTTTGCTGCAATAGCTTTATTACCAATTTCACTGTGTATTGCATACGCAAAATCAAGAGCAGTAGCGCCTTTGGGAAGAGAGATTGAATCGCCTTTTGGCGTAAAGGCAAAGATCTCTTTTGAAAAAAGTTCCTTGTGAAAATTATCCAGGAAAGTTAATGCATTAACATCTGGATTTTCAAGAACTTCTCTGACTCTGTTGAGCCAATTTTCAAGTTCGCTCTCTGACAGTTTGACACCCTTGTATGCCCAATGAGCAGCAATGCCTCTTTCTGCCACATCATCCATCCTTTTAGAGCGAATCTGAACTTCAATCCAATTGCCTTGCTTGCCAAGAACAGTGCAGTGCAAAGCTTCGTATCCATTTGCTTTAGGCGTACTTACCCAATCTCTTATCCTGTCTGTTTTTGAAAGATAATTTTCTGTAATGAGAGAATAAATGTGCCAACATTGTACTCTTTCTGGCTGATTTGGTTTTGGTTCAAAGACGATTCTTACTGCAAAGAGATCATATACCTCATCGAAAGTTATATGCTTTTCTATCATTTTTCTCCATATGGAGTAGGGGGTTTTAGTCCTTTTTGTGATAGTAAATTCATAATTATCCTGGTGTAAACTTTCTGCTATTGGCTCAATAAATTGGTCGATTGCAAAGCCTCTTTCTGCTACTGTTTTCGCAATACGAGCCTGTATCTCGTCGTACTCGTTTGGGAAAGAATGTTTTAACCAAATATCTTCCATTTCAGACTTGATACTGTAAAGTCCGAGTCTGTGAGCAAGAGGAATAAAAATGTACATAGTCTCACTAAGAATCTTGTCTTTCTTAAGTTGAGGCATCGAATCTATAGTCCTCATGTTATGAAGCCTATCTGCAAGCTTAATCAATATAACTCGAACATCATCATTTAATGTTAGGATAATTCTCTTGAAATTTTCAGCTTGTCCTGTTGTAGAACTATCAAATACGCTTTTGATTTTAGTTAATCCATCAACAAGAGATGCGATTTTAGCTCCGAAGAGCCGTTGTATATCCTCTATATTATATTCTGTATCTTCAATAACGTCATGAATTAGAGCACTAACAATCGATTTGTATCCAAGACCAATCTCCTGAACAACAATTTTAGCCACACAAATAGGATGTATGATATAAGGTTCTCCAGATCTTCTCCTCACGCCATTATGTGCAGAACGCGCAAATTCAAAAGCCTTGAGCACCATTTCATATTCAGATTGATCAGCGCATCTTTTAAGGCTGGCCAATCTCAGCTCTTCAAATTCCTTATCTATAAGAGCATTGTCTTCAGGAGTAAACACATCCATTTGTCAATAACGCAAATCTCTTTTACCCATTTTAATCTGCTCTATCTTACCCGCAATCTCAGCTCTTCTTTCGCTGTTTTTTATTTTAGCAAGTTCATTCTCAAGCATCTCATATCCGGCTTTTTTTGTCTCCTCTGATGAATAATCTTCAAGATACTCAGTAAGAGTAAGCATTGCATTTGGTGTACAGAAGTTACCAATGAAGCCCGGAATAGCGTATTCCATGAAATGTTCACCAGTTCTTCCAAGCCTGTAGCATGAAGTGCAAAAGCTCGGGATAAACCCTTTCTCTATCAGCCAACGGATTGCATCATCCAACTCTCTTTGATCTCCAACTTCAAATTGTTCCCTGTCCAAGTCTTGACCTCTATCTCTCTTTTCCTGGTAACCTCCGATTTCCAACCTTGTTCCGGCATCAATTTGTGAAACTCCAAACTCAATTACTTCATCTCTAATTTTTGGACTCTCTCTTGCTGTCATTATCAATCCAGTATATGGCACAGATATTCTTAATGTAGCAACAAGTTGTTTAAATTGTTCATCTGTGACTTCGTAAGGTAAATCAATATTCAAACCGAGTGCAGGCTTTATACGAGGAAAACTTATTGTATGAGGACCAACTCCTAATTTTTTTTGCAGGTGAATAGCGTGGCTTACTAATCCTAAAACATCATATCTCCAGTCATAAAGTCCGAATAAGGCACCTATGCCCATATCGTCAATTCCTCCTTCGAATGCTCTGTCCATTGCATCCAGACGCCACATGTAGTCACCTTTTACAGTATTTGCCGGATGATATTTAGCATATGTTTCTTTGTGATATGTTTCCTGAAAAACTTGAAATGTTCCTATACCTGCCGCCTTGACAATTTTATAACCCTCAACATTCATTGGTGCTGCATTAATGTTAACTCTACGAATCTCCCCGTTGCCAACCTTTACACTGTAACATGTCCTGACTGTATCGGCAATGAACTCAGGAGAATATTTTGGATGTTCTCCATAGACCAAAATCAATCTTTTGTGTCCCTCTCTTTCAAGAGAAGCTACCTCATCAATCAACTCCTCTTTAGTAAGAGTTTTTCGAACAGCATTTGTCAGAGAACTTCTAAAACCACAGTATGAACAATTGTTAATACAATTATTACCAATATATAGTGGAGCAAAAAGCACTATTCTATTGCCATATATAACTCTTTTCAAATCACGTGCTGTTTCATAGAGCTCTTCCAAACCATCACGGGATTTTATCGCAAGCAATGAAGCTACTTCTTCAAGATTTAAAGCTTGTTTAGCCTTACTTTTTGCAAAAATTTCCCGAAGGCGACCTTTGTCTTCCTTTGTGTTCTCAATAAGTGAATGCAGTAGTTTGTCATCTATGAAATCTTCTGCATCTTTAGATAAAATTCTGTTATTCATGATATTTTATAATTGTCAACATTTTGAAACGAATGCGAAAGTTCTGCTCCAAACAGAATAAGTGTCCAACTGATGTTCATCCATACAAGGAACAGTGGAATAGCAGCAAATACACCGTACACTGTGTTAAGCCCAGTAACAAGTAATTGAGTTTCAACATATAAAACCTGCACAACGATAAAAGCAAATGCAAGAATTAAAGCTGAGTTAAATGCTGCTGCAAATTTAACTTTAGTATTTGGTATTAAAAAGTACATCATTGAAAATACTAATACAACAACTCCATATAAAAGAAGCCATGTAAATATTGATGTAATTGGCACATAGCGATCAAGCTCCAGACCTATTGATTTCAAAGCATCTGTATAAATAAGACCAAATGACATAAATATAAGCAGAATGAATGGAAAAGACATCAACAATATAGGGTAGAAGATAAGCCTTTTATGAAGAGGTCTACCTCCGGAAACTTTCCACACGTCGTTAAAAGCCATTTCAATATTGAGCATCAGATATATAACGGCAGATATTAAAATGATAAAAGTTATAAAACCAAAAAGACCATTTTCAAGTGAAACAATTATATTATCTGCAAATTTTAACAGATAGTTAATTATCTGCTCATTTCCTTCAAAATATTTATAAATAAGCGTCTCCATCTCATTCCCATATCCAAATCCTTTTGTGACAGCGAATACGACTGCAACCAAAGGTACTAGAGACATTGTTGAATAATAAGTAAGACTGTGAGCCTGAATATTAGCTTTATCGGTAGTAAAGCCCCTGACAGTCATAATGAACACTTTCAAATATTTGATTATCCGGGCTTTCATCACACTCAGCTCGGATAGATCAAGATGCCAAATATCAATCATGAGAAATTTAAGCACTCTTTGATAAGTGTGTTTTACTGCAAGTTTTTTCAAGATATTCTACTCATGTTTTATTAATTTCAGTAGTTGGCCAATTTATCAGCCATTGTGCTCAGATCCTTTATCTTTTGACTGTCAGGATGTCCAATTATCTCTACAGGGTCGGCAAAAAGTTTCCATTCCATCTTAGAAGCAAATTCTTTAAGCATTTTTAAGCCGCCTCCACTCCAACTGTAAGAACCAAACAGCGAATAAAGTTTCCCTTTGGGTGATGAAGTTTCAAGTTCGTGACAGAGTTGAGCCATCATAGGATGCATTCCAGTGTTATAAGCACATGAACCAAGAACTACAGCATTGTATTTCCAGATATCCCTGAGTATGTATGAAACATGCGTTTTGGAAACATCGTAAATATAAATATTCTTTATACCTCTCTCAACCATCTCTCGTCCAAGATAATCAGCCATTTTTTCTGTATTTCCATACATTGAGGCATATGCTATAACCACTCCCTTTTCCGATTCATGTTTACTCCATCTGCCATATAGAGACAGAGCCTTTAAAGGATCTTTACGCCAGATTGGGCCATGTGACGGACAAATAAACTTAACTGACACATTGTCAAATTTTGAGATAGCTTTCTGAACCATGTTGCTGTACTTTCCAACGATATTTGAATAATATCTCAACATCTCTCCTTGATACCTTGATTCAAAATCAAGTTCATCATCAAAAACAGCTCCATCAAGAGTTCCAAAGCAGCCAAAAGCATCACAGGAAAAAAGAATTTGATCACTCAAATCATATGTCATCATAGTTTCTGGCCAATGTACCCACGGTGTCATAACAAATTTCAGTTTATGATAACCTAAATCCAGTATATCTCCATCTGAAATTTCCATGAAACATTCTTTCCCAATTTTATAGTATGCTTCAAGGATTTTATATGTTTTAGAATTTCCAACAATTTTCATTGAAGGATATATTCTGCGCAAAATATTTATCATACCAGAATGATCTGGTTCCATATGATTTACAACAAGATAATCAAGAGGTTTACCATTTAAGATACAATCTATCTCTTCAACATAGTTATCCTTAGAACCAAACTCCAAAGTGTCAATCAAAACTGATTTGTCATCAGAGATTAAATATGAGTTATAAGACACACCTTTAGGCAACGGCCAATTATTCTCGAATAAAGATTTTTTTCGGTCGTTAGTTCCGATGTAGTAAACTTTGTTGTTAATTAAAATTGTTTTCATTAATAATTATTTATGTAAATATTAACCAATCATTTCTCTTAATTCTTTTTCAGTAATCATTGGGATTCCTAACTGTTTTGCCTTTTGCAGTTTTGAAGATCCCGGGTTTTCTCCCACAAGAAGATATGAAGTATTGGGTGTAACTGTATTTGCAGCTTTCCCTGAATGGCTTTCAATCAGAGATTTCATCTCTTCTCGTGAAATTGGGAACACACCAGAAATAACAATATTAAGACCTGATAGTTTTGTGGAGACAGTTTTATTTTCAGTTTTCTCCTCAAGTTTAAGACCAATATGTTTAAAATCATTAATTAGTTGTAGGTTAACAGGAACGGAAAAAAAAGAAATGATTGAATCTGCCAGTTTATCTCCAACTTCTTCAACTTCCAGAAGTTCTTCCCTACTTGCAGAAATGATATTATCAATACTTAAAAAATGGCTGGCGAGATTTTTTGCCGTAGTCTCACCAACATATCTTATACCCAATGCATAAAGCACTCTGGAAAATGGTACACTCTTGGATTTTTCAACACTTTTCAGAAATCTGTCTGCAGATCTCCCTTTCCAGCCATCCAAAGATAAAAGCTGTTCAACTGTTAACCTGTAAATATCTGAAAGCACTTTGATATAACCTTTGTTATAAAGCTGATCAATCGTAGCTTCTCCGGCAATAATATCCATTGCTTTTCTGCAGCAGAAATGCAGGAATCTTGCCTTAATTTGTGTTGGACAACCATATTGGTTAGGACAATAATGCTTTGCCTCACTCTCTTCTTTTATCAATTGTGTTCCACAGTCAGGACATTTATCAGGAAATATTACAGGCACAATAATGTTACCACGTTTGGAAAAGTCAACAGCAGTAATTTTAGGTATAATTTCTCCACCTTTTTCTACATATACATAGTCATTAATATGCAGATCCAATGCCCTTATCTGGTCAATGTTATGAAGAGTTGCTCTTTTGACAGTTGTACCTGAAAGAAGAACCGGTTCAAGATTTGCAACAGGTGTAATAGCGCCTGTTCTTCCAACCTGAAAATCAACAGATATGACTTTGGACAGAGCCTGTTCAGGTTTAAATTTAAATGCTGTTGCCCATCGAGGTGATTTTGCCGTATTGCCCAGTAATTTTTGATCGTTAAGGTTGTTTAATTTGATAACAACACCATCAATAGGATAGGGAAGTCCTGTCCTTTCAACATTCCAAAAATCCAAATATTCAAATACTTGCGTTAAATCTTCACATTTTCTAACATATGGAGAGGTCGGCAATCCCCATTTTCGAGCCTGTTCAAGAAGTTCAAAATGTGTAATATATTTTGGATCGTCTATCATAAGATGATAAAACAAAGCTTGTAATCCACGCTTTCCAACCTCTTCGCTATTAAGCAGCTTAAGAGAACCTGAAGCTGCATTTCTAGGATTTGCGAATAATTCTTCTTCATTTTCTTCCCTTTGGCGGTTTAATTCATCAAAAGATTCCCACGGCATGAATATTTCACCTCTAACTTCGAATTCATCAGGATAGCCATAATCAGAAAGTTCCTTAGGCACTGAATTAATTTTTAGTACATTTTTTGTTACGTCATCACCTACAAAACCATCACCTCTTGTAACTGCTTTTATTAGTTTTCCCTTAAAGTATGTTAAACATATTGCTACCCCATCTATCTTTAGCTCACAAACATATTCGACGGAATGTTGTAAGATTTTTCTGACTCTTTCATCAAAAAGTATTAGTTCTTCCTTATCGTAAGTATTACTAATTGAAAGCATTGGATATTTATGTGCAACTTGCTTGAAAGGAATGCCTTTATCCTGTGATAAAATGTCACTTCCAACATGTAAGGAAGGGGAATCATTAGACTTGAATTGTGGATATTTCCGCTCTAATGTTTCGAGCTCATTTAAAAGAAGATCATAATCGAAATCAGATATAATCGGCTTATTATCAATGTAGTACCTTTGATTATGCTCGTTAATTTCCTCTCTTAACTGAAGAATCCTATCAAGTATTAACTTATCTGATTTTTTCATATCACTACCTACAAATTTAGATTTTTTTTATTTATTGTTACCTTTGCACGGATAAATAAAATTAAGAAAAAAGATGAAAGAAACAATCATTATATTGACAGGAGGAGGTCCGGCTCCTGGAATTAACACTGTTATAGCCAGTATTACAAAAACTTTTATATCCAAAGGATACAGAGTATTGGGAATTAATGGAGGTTATAAAGGGTTGTTCTCACAAAAACCTGACGTTGTGGAGCTGGATTTTATTTTGGCAGATTCAATTTTTAACAGAGGTGGATCATATTTGGTTATGAGTCGTTACAAACCGACGGCAGAAGATTTTGAAAATAATTTCAATCTGGAACTGTTTACTAAAAACAATATAAAACTATTAGTAACAATCGGAGGTGATGATACTGCATCAACGGCAAACAGGGTTGCAAGATATCTTTATGAACGCAATTATCAAATTGCCAATATTCATGTTCCTAAAACAATAGACAACGATCTTCCTTTACCGCTTCAAAGGCCTACATTCGGTTATGAATCAGCCAAGGCAGAAGGAGCAAGACTCGCTACGACTATATATGAAGATGCAAGGACAAGCAACAACTGGTTTATCATATGTGCAATGGGTAGAACAGCTGGTCATCTTGCTTTTGGAATTGGTTCTGCAGCACACTATCCTATGATTGTGATACCGGAAATGTTCAATAAAACGACTATTACGCTAGACAAAATTATTAAATTGTCTGTCTCTTCAATAGTTAAAAGGGCTATTTTGGGCATTAAGTACGGATCAGTTATGATATCAGAAGGCATATTTCATGAACTCAGCAATGAAGAATTAACAAAATCCGGTATTATATTTTCATATGACGATCATGGTCATCCTGAACTTGGCAAAATCTCCAAAGCTCATATTTTCTGTGAGTTAGTCGAAAAGAGATTAAACGAGCTTAATATTGAAGTAAAAATTCGCCCTGTTGAACTTGGATACGAACTTAGATGTCAGTCGCCTGTAGCATATGATCTTGTATATTGCACTGAACTTGGTATAGGTGTTTATCAGCTCTTTACAGAAGGGAATACGGGCTGTATGGTTTATATAGATCACCTTGGGAAAGTTAAACCTTTATATCTGTCAGAAATACAAGATCCTATTACAGGAAAGATATCACCAAGAGGAGTGAGTATCGATTCTGACCGTGTTCAAGCAGTAATTAAAAATATATTTCATTTTATAACAGAAAGTGATTATAAAGCTGCTTCTAAATATCTCCCTGATCCGGAAGAATATGATTTTATGAAAATTCTGAACTGGTAGTTTTCCGAGATGGGGAAATTTATTATTTACCAGGTATTACCAAGACTGTTTGGGAATACGACTAGTGAATGTGTTCCGGGAGGGACAATAGATGTTAATGGGTGTGGTAAATTTTCCGATTTTGATGACTGTATGTTAGAGTCAATCAAAGAACTTGGATGTACATACATTTGGTTTACAGGAATTATTGAACATTCCACTAAGACAGATTATTCAAGTTATGGAATATTCAAAGATTATAATCAACTGGTTAAAGGCGAAGCCGGTTCACCATATGCAATAAAAGACTATTATGATGTGGATCCTGATCTCGCCGGAAATGTATATAATCGATTTAATGAATTCAAAGAGCTGATTGACAGAGTTCACAATGCAGGCATGAAAGTGCTGATAGATTTTGTGCCAAATCATGTTGCAAGAGTCTATATGTCTGATTCTACACCGGATTTTATTCGTGATTTTGGATCTTCAGATAATCCGGGCTATTCATTTCATCCAATGAATAATTTTTATTATATCCAAAACGAGAGCTTTAAATCGCCTATATCATCCAGTTATCCGTCTGAAATTTACTACGAATTCCCTGCTAAAGTATCAGGTAATGATTGTTTCAGGTCAGATCCCACTATTAATGACTGGTTTGAAACTGTTAAACTAAACTACGGAGTTGATTACAAGTCCGGTGGAATATGTTACTTTGACCCAGTTCCTGATACTTGGAACAAAATGGACGACATCTTAAATTTTTGGTTAATGACAGGTATTGACGGATTTAGATGTGATATGGCAGAAATGGTTCCAATACAATTTTGGCATAAGGCTATTCCCAAAGCAAAACAGAAATTTCCGGAATCAATTTTCATAGCAGAGGTTTATAATCCCTCTAAATACTCAGATTATCTTGAGTTTGGGAGTTTTGATTATCTTTATGACAAAGTTGGGCTTTATGATACTCTTAAAATGATAACTCTGGGTAATAAGTCTGCTGAAGATATTACTAAATGTTGGCAGTCGCTCGGTTCCATTCAACCCAGAATGCTCAACTTTATAGAAAATCATGACGAGGTGCGTGCTGCATCAGATTTTTATGCATGTGATCCTTTTTCTGCAATTCCTGCATTAACTGTGTCTTTGATGCTCAACCAGTCGCCCTTTATGATTTATTTTGCACAGGAACTTGGAGAAAGAGGCATGGATACAGAAGGCTTCAGCTCTTTGGACGGAAAGACGTCGATATATGACTATTGGGCATTATCTTCAATTAAAACATGGAGGTCAAGCAAGGAAGAACCTGACATTAGGAAGATTTACAGGAAATTAATGTCAATCTCAACTTTGGAAAAAGCAGTATCTGAAGGTAAAAATTATGATATTCAATACGTGAATCCTGAATCTGATTATTATAATCCTAAATTGCATTATTCTTTTCTAAGATCATTTCAGAATGAAATAATACTTATTGTTGTCAATTTTTCAAATGTTGATTCTTTGATCAAAATAAATATACCAAAGCATGCTTTTGAATATTTTGGTATCGATAGAGCAATTACAACAACAGGCTTTGACTTGATTGATGAAGTAAAAGTAGAGGAACCTTTATCTACTGAAATTCCATACTCTTTATCTGTCAAAAAAAAGTGGATAAGGATTATTAAATTTTTATTTCAATGATATCATCCCAGGAAGTTGTATACTTTTTGGACAGATAATTTGAGAATGTTATGAGCTTGTTAACTCCCTGGGTAGCAGTAACAAGAGTATTGTCTCCAAAACGAGAATTTATGTCATCCAACGCTTTCATTAGATAGTTATGTTTCTGCATCTCGTCATTATAAAAAATATCTGATGGAGTATTATCTTTTTTTGAAATATCCATTAAAACAACTCCTGCTTTTTTATAGGAATATTCTTTTCTATAAATTTTAACAAGTGCCTCAATAGAGCCTTTAACAATCTTAATCGTACTGTCAGTAGGAAATTCTTGTGTAACAATAGAACTTCTATAATATGGATAAACTCCTTCCTTGAATTGATTAGTCAAAATAAAAACATGAATGGAATAGCAGACAGAATTTTGTTTTCTGAGATTAGCTGCAGCACGTGTAGCAAATGTTGCTACAGCTTGTGATAGCTCTTCAATATCAGATAATTCCCTTGAAAAACTTCTGCTAACACATATCTGTTTTTTATCTTTAATACTCTCTTCAAAACTAATACATGATTCTGAATGCAGCTCTCTCCATGTCCTCAAACCAACAATGCTCATTTTCTCCTTTACCCATTGTGGCGATGCAAGTAAAAAGTCATAAGCAGTCATTATATTGTTTTTTACCAACATTTTAGAGTACTCTCTTCCAATTCCCCATATCTCAGAAACAGGGAAAGTTTTTAAAACATTTCTAATATCTGTTTCATCACGCAAAAAACAGGCTCCGTGTAATTTAGAATCTTTTTTTGCAATTTTACTGGCAATTTTAGCCAGCGTCTTTGTGTGAGAAATTCCAACGCTTATTGGTATGCCAGTATTTTTTTTAACCTTGTAGGCTAAATCTTTGCCAAATAAATCCAGTTCCGATAATTCAATACCTCTTAAATCTAAAAACGCCTCATCAATAGAGTACACCTCAATTGAAGGGACATTATCCCTCAAAGTTTCCATTACTCTATGAGACATGTCACCATAAAGAACATAATTGGAGGAGAATACGTAAACACCATTTGCTTTTACTAAATCTCTGATTTGAAAAATGGGCTGTCCCATTCTAATCCCCAATGCCACTGCTTCCTTTGAACGAGACACGACACAACCGTCATTGTTGCTTAAAACTATAACAGGCTTGTCCCACAAAAATGGAGCAAATACTCTTTCACAACTGACAAAAAAACTATTGCAATCTGCGAGACCAAACATGGAAATAGTGAAAAATACTGGAGATTACAGATGCTGATACTATGGCAGAAACATTGGCGGCCATGTCTGAGAGTTCAAAGCTTCTGTCTGGATTGAGCGATTGAAGAAATTCAGTGGCAACAGCAAAGAAAATACCTGACAATGGTATGATTACCCACAAGAAAAAAGATACATTAGCTTTGAATTTTCTTTTAAAAGACACATAAAGCAAAAAGGGGTATGGAAAAAAGATCAGGAAATGAACAACTTTGTCTATGGCTATACCCATTATCTCTTTAGGAACATTAATATCACTAACGTTAATTGAAAATAACATGAGAGAAAGTACTGTTAATATGTATAAGTAGAACGTTAACTTTATTATGTAATCATATTTTATTTCTTTCATCTTTTTTTGATAATATATCTTACTACACCCCAAATCATAAACTCTTCATCTTTATTGACTTTAATAGGTTTAAACTTGCTGTTTGAAGGAACAAGAAGTATGCTGTCAGACATGATATGTACCGTCTTAAGTGTGAACTCTCCATCGAGACAACATACAGCGATGGCTCCATCATATGGAACTACCGATTTATCAATTATAAGCAAATCACCATCATCAATCCCTTCACCTATCATGCTGTCTCCATGAACTCTGGCAAAAAAAGTGGCAGATGGATTTTTGACAAGAGCACTGTTCAAATCAAGTTTATTCTCTATAAAATTCTCGGCAGGTGAAGGAAAACCGGCATGTACAAAACTGCCTGCTACAGGAATTTGCAATGGTTCAGAAATTTCGGGAGAAAAAAATTCCATGTCTGGATTTATCATAAATTAAGAATTAAGGAATATAAACAATATTAGAAATTAAAGATTTTTCTCTTCCATTTACAGCTATAACAAAATAATTTTTTCCACTATTCCCCTGAAAGGTTAAACTTGTGCCAATTTGTCTGCAATTTGCATTCCATTTTGAACTTTTCCCTATTCTTTCAAGCTCATAAACAGCATAAGAGGTAGCATTCGGCACATAATTCCATGTTACAGCCTTGATAGTTACAGAAAATTCAGGTGCAGCAGGAAAAGGTGTTGAAGAATCGGATCCAATTTTCGGGACAAGACTCTTGTAATGATAAATAGTGTAGGCGATATAAGAACTTAGAGCAGGATTAAATATATGTGCAACCCTAAACCAACAGTTACCGGCAACACTGGCATAGGATCTACTTAGTGAAATTTCGTTGAGAAACTCGCTAAGAATATATGGATCTTCAAATTTATATGCTGCAATACCGGGAATAATTGGTACACCGTTGGCATTTGCATTCCAGTAACTTAAAACGGTTGCAAAATCTGCAGTAGGATGTCCTATTTGCCAATAAATTTGAGGAGCAAGATAATCTACCAAACGTTGCTGAAGCCACGACTGTGCATCAGCATAAACAGTCATGGAATTTTCCTGTTTCCCCTGAGGTGATATGCCATAAAGTACTTTGGGATTTAAGGATTTAACTGTATTACCAATATCTTGTACCATCTCATCCACATTGGCCTCTCTCCATGCATCCAGATTTTTTCCTCCACCATATGTATTATATGTCGCCTGATCATTAAATCCAAACGGATTGGTTGCAGACTTCGCTCCAGCAGGGTAAAAATAATCGTCGAAATGGATACCGTCAACATTATAATTATGAATAATTTCAGTAACAACTTCTCTAAGATGAGTTTTCACTGCAGGCAATCCTGGATCCAGATATCTGTTATTTTCATAAACGATACACCACTCAGGATGAAGAACAGCCGGGTGGTTGGAAGCTAAAGTGATAGAGGTGGAGCCAATTCTATATGGATTGAGCCAGGCATGTACTTCCATTCCGCGTCTGTGTGCCTCTTCAATAGCTACAGCCAGAGGATCAAAACCTGGATCTATTCCCTGAGTACCAGTTAAATAATAAGACCATGGCACCAGATTTGACCTGTAAAATGCATCAGAGGTAGGCCTTACATGAAACAAAATAACATTAAAGTTCAAATTTTTCAACTGTTCAATAATAGAAACCAACGCTGCACTTTGAGAGGCAGCAGAAGCTCCTCTAACAGGCCAGTCATAATTTCCAACAGTTGTAAGCCAGGCTGCTCTGAACTCATGTTTCAAAATAATATTGTCAGTAGATGGATTAAACTGAAGCGATAATTCCTCTTCCGGCTCAGAAGACGGGTTATCATCTTTTGAACAAGAAAGAACAAAAAATGACATGAAAGAAAGCACCAGCAATCTTGTGTAAAATAATCTTTTGTTTTTCATTAGTTTAGGTTATAATCAAAGGGACAAATTATTAATTACAAATTTTGTGAAAATAGTTAACAAACAAAAATAATTAATTGACTATTATTGAACGTGGATATACAGGGTTTTGAGTGGTTGCACCAGGTTACTTTCCGATACAGTCTATAAATCTAATTGATAATCAATTAGTTAAGTCGTTCGTGGTTCAAATATGGTTCAGAAAAAACGGGTATCACTTGTCACTAAACCGGACTGAATTTGAGAGCGAATCGACCAACGCAAATATCGGAAAAAATCTTCAGACGGGCAAGGAGTGTGGCCAGGCTCTGAGCGAATGGTAAGCATCAACAAAAGACTCGATTGAGGACAAACGCATGGCGCGGATCGTTCCGGGCAGGTTCCTCCCTTGTCCGTTTGTTTCGGGTTGTTTACTTCTTGTTTTGGTTTAGGTAAATATGTGTAATTAGTTGATTGTTAATTAGAAAATAGTTTTGTATATTTGTGCAAGAGTTGAATGAGAATCGACTTTTGATATTAGATATACTTAAACTATGATTGCACTTCCTTCCATCGCTTTCGGGGGATTCTCTGGGTCGGCAAAGGGTGTTACGGCTCGCCAGGTAGGCGGCCGTAGCATCCTTTCCTTGAAGTGCTTTCCGACCGGAGTAGCGACTTCCGCCCAAGTTGCCCGCCGTGCGTCGATGTCTAAGATAACGAAGTCCTGGAAGACCCTGACCGAAGCCCAGATGCTCGGGTGGGACCACCTCGCTGAACACACCTCCGGACAGTCGGTGTTCGGGCAGGCCGCCCAGATAAGCGGACTCAATCTTTACATCCGCCTCAACGTGAGCAGGACGATGGCAGGGGAGTCTATCCTTCACGATGCGCCCGAGCAGCTCGTATGCCTTCCCAACGTGGTGTATGACAAACTCTGGGTGACTACGAAGAACATCGTCATCAAGGGAATCACGCACGAGGCTGGATACAAACTGGTCATCAAGATGTCCGCCGGTCAGTCTGCCGGTGTATCGAACGCCTGGAGCAAGACCGTCATCCTCTCTCCGGGTATGGAGGATGATTGGGGCGATGCCGACATGACCTATCTCTATTTCAAGACCATCGGTGTGAAACCGGCAGTGGGCGAGAAGGTCTTCCTCGAAATGTACTGGCTTGATCCTGAGACCGGGTTCACGGGCCAGACCACCTACGACAGCAAGGTCTGCGAGACTGAAGCTGAAGCCGAGGCTGAGGGTTACGTCAAGCGCAACAAGATAACGATGGCCGACCTTAAGCCTGAAAGCCACGTATCCGAATGTGACGTGGACTTCTCCACCGGCGCTCCGGTCATCTCCTTCGATACAGTTTGCCTTGGCCATAGCAATGTCGCTTCGTCCGAAGCATACCTCGAAGATGAACTTCCTTCGGATTGCATCGGCACCAGTATGGCTCTTGCCCGCGGCATGGGAGAGGGCAATGCCGGCCTTGCCGCACAGTCTTACATCATCTGGCTGCGCAACTCCAGCTGGGATGGCACCTCTATCACCTTTGCCCACCGTGGCGGCTACTATGTGAAACCTACCGAGGTCTTCGGCCCGGGCATCCTCTATTGATACGGCCATGTTCAACAGTACAGGAAATAACTTCGGAGCAGGCTCCATCCAGTTCAAGGACTACCAGGCGGAGAACTACGTTGTTCTCAACGCCAAGTTTTCCTACGACCCCACGAATGCAGCTTATCAAGGCGTGGATACACTTGAGATATATGTCCCGGACCTCAGCATCAACAGGAGTGCCGTTGCGGGCGCCATATTGACGTTCCAAGACCGCTACGTGTATTCTTCCTATACCTGGAACAATGACGGTGGTACGGCCATTAAAACGTGGATTAAAGACAAGAATACGATCTGTCTGGAGAAGTTCACCAATTTCGACGATAAGGGCGAGATTACCATCTTCATCCAGGCACTCTATCCGACGCTCAATCAGCCGGGTAATCCCATCAAGGGAACCAGGACACGCATCAATATGACCCAAGAGACACGCTACCTTTATTGGAGTTCCGACACCTTCTGCGTCATATTCGAACACTGGGTGTTTCTCCATATGCAGTTCTCGAGCTGCTCCTACTCTTACCGGAACCAGCCGTGGGAAGCGCAGATGGGGGATTTCCCTACGGATGTGAACGCGGATGTTCCTTTCCTCGGAGGCTCCAACCAGTACAATCCTTCTGTCAACGGATTCTCGCTGGCCCACGTGGAGAACGGAATGTTCACCTGCCCGGAGAGAATGAGCGGTTTCGAAAGCACCGGATATGATCCATTCATCTTCGCCTTCCTCGTGAGGGATGGCGAATAACGGGGAGAAATAGATTATGAACATCATAAATACTTATTACTTAACCTATTAAAAACTTTTTTAGCTATGAAGTACATTCCTTCCATCGCCTTTGAGGAGATGAGCGGCAGCGCCAAGGGCGTGACCGCTGCGAAAGTGAAGAACCGCAAGTACATCCGCAACCGCGGATACGGCGGCAGTGTCCGTACCTCTGACCAGGCACAGGTCAAGGCTGTGTTCAAGAGGCTCACCACCATGTGGCGCAGTCTGACGAACGAGCAGATCCTGGCTTGGAACAAACTCGCCCTGAGCCAGGAGGCCAAGTCCGTCCTCGGTACCAAGGGCAAGATTTCGGGCGCGAATCTCTTCACTCGCCTGAACTACTGGATCGTCGCTTGCGGCGGTTCCGCTCTCACCACTCCGCCCACCCTCGTGGGTGTCGAGACTCCGGGTGCCTGCACCATCGTCTGCACCGGCAGCGCTTTCACCTTCAAGCTGGACGCCGTTCCCGCTGACGTGACCAACCTCAAACTGGTCATCGAGGCTACCGAAGGCCAGTCCAACGGTGT
>JAHDRO010000351.1 GCA_018433265.1 Bacteroidales bacterium | reverse complement strand
GCATATCCTGTGGCTATAGAGGGATCCGATGAGCCGTAAATTTCAGTAAAAGTCTGCTGGGCAGCACCAAGCCCGGGTGTATTTGTTATAGCACCCGACATGATACCGGTTATTGTAGAAATAGGTAATCCTGAAATATATTTAATAACTAACGTTACTACTACACCCAGTATAACAATCAATACTGCAAGCGTATTAAGTTTCAATCCCCCTCTTTTGAGCGAGGCAAAAAAACTTGGCCCTACCTGTAAACCAACGCTGTAAACAAATAGGATTAATCCAAATTCTTTAACAAAATGAAGTGTTTCGGCATTAATATTCAAACCAAAATGACTGAATGCTATTCCGGCAAATAAAATCCAAGTAACACCAAAAGAGATGCCGGCAACTTTGATTTTTGACAAAATCAGTCCAATAGTAATGACAATTGAAAGAATAATTACAGATTGAGCCACGTTAGCCCCAAAAAAAAGATTGTGAAACCACTCCATTACTATATTTTTTACAAAATTAGCCAATTAATTTTAAAATATTTGTATCTTTGCAAACCTAAAAAATGGTTCTGTAGCTCAGTTGGTAGAGCACGACACTCTTAATGTTGGGGTCGTGGGTTCGAGACCCACCGGGACCACAAAAATGTAAACTGTAATCAAATGTTGATTGCAGTTTTTTATTTAATTTTACAAGAATAAATAAGTAATAAAAATTTAAAACAATGAATAATTTTATTTTTCAAAATCCCACTAAACTGATTTTTGGTAAAGGGACTATTGAACATCTTAGTACTGAAATTCCTGCCAATAAAAAAGTTTTTGTGACTTTTGGTGGAGGCAGTGTTAAAACCAACGGTGTATATCAACAGGTTAAAAGAGCATTGACTGGAAAAGAGCACATAGAATTCTGGGGAATTGAGCCTAATCCCACAGTTGAAACACTTAGAAAAGCTATTGCCATAGTTAAAGAAGAAAATTGCGACTTTATTCTTGCTGTAGGAGGAGGATCTGTAATTGATGGATCAAAACTAATCGCAGCAGCAGCTCTGATCGAAGAGGATGCATGGGAACTTGTCAAAAGACCTTCGTTATACAAAGGATCACTTCCACTGGCAAGCGTGTTGACAATACCTGCAACAGGATCTGAAATGAATCCGGGCGCTGTTATTACCAACAGCGCTCTTAAAGAAAAATTCTCGTTTTACAGTACTTTCCCCGTTTTTTCAATTCTCGATCCCCAGGTTGCATTTTCACTTCCACAATATCAAATAGCCTGTGGACTGACAGATACTTTTGTACATGTTTTGGAGCAATATCTTACTACCACAAATCAATCCCCTCTTATGGACAGATGGTCTGAAGGGATTCTTCAGACCATTATCGAGGTGGCTCCCAAAGTTTACGGAGACAAGCCCTCTTACGATGACATGGCAACTTTCATGCTTTCTGCAACTATGGCTCTGAATGGATTCATTTCAATGGGCGTCTCCCAGGATTGGTCTACTCATATGATAGGGCATGAATTAAGTGCGCTTCATAATCTGACACATGGCCATACTTTGGCTATAGTGCTTAAAGGCACAATGTGGGTAATGAAAGAAGAAAAGGGTGATAAAATAGTACAAATGGGTAAAAGAGTTTGGAACATAGAAGAGCAAGACAGAGAAAAAATAATTAAAAAGACAATTGATGAATGTGATGCATTTTTCCGTTCTTTAGGGCTTAAAACAAGATTATCCGAAAACGGGATTGGTAAGGAGACCATTGACGAGATTGTAAGAAGATTTGAGAAGAGAAACGTTCACTTTGGCGAAAATAAAACAATCGACTCTTCTGTAACACGCAAGATACTTGAATATGTCTTATAAATTCAAGCTGGGAATCGCACTTTCAGGAGGAGGAGTCAAAGGTTTCGCACATGCCGGAGCTCTAAAGGCCATTGAAGAGTTTG
>JAHDRO010000332.1 GCA_018433265.1 Bacteroidales bacterium | reverse complement strand
TGATTTGCGTACAGCTCATATATTAAAAGAATGGTTTTATGAAATATGTCAAAGTGATGATTATTCTTATCAATGTAGTGAACTAATAAAATGGATTGAGAGTGCAGAATGCTCTGGAATAGCAGAATTTAAGAAGTGTGCCAATACCTATAAAAACTGGATAAATGAGATAAAGAATGCTTTTAGATATGGTTATACTAATGGACCAACTGAAGGATTTAACAATAAAATTAAGGTATTAAAGAGAATATCTTTTGGGATAAGGAATTTTAAGAGATTCCGAAATAGAATTATTCATTGTACAAACTAGAGGGGTCAAATTTACAAGTAAATAATATATGTGGAAAACCTATATTTTAACTAGGTTTATTTAAGTGCGCTTAAAAACCAATATACTAGTACCTATATGTAAAAATGTTCTTAAATATAGTATTGGAGCAGGATCAAAATTGATCCTACCCCAACAATTGACAAAGAGCCAAAAATAAAGGTGCATGACTCATAAAATAAGAGCCATGCACCTTGGAATTGAATTAATTAAAAATCTACTTCATATCCATAGTAAGCACAGGTTAACAATCTTTCCATTTCTTCTGGAGTAATTGGCCTTGGATTAGAGCCTGTACAAGCATCTCCAACAGCTAACTTAGCAATATTTGAAACTTTTTCTTTAAATTCTTGTTCATTAATACCGAATTCTTTTAATGTCTTTGGAATACCTAGCTTCTTATTCAATTCATCAATCTTTTCACAAAGAACTTTTACACATTCTTCATCTGATCCATCTATACCAATACTCCTTGCAATGTCTGCATAACGCTTCATTGCACATTTCTTATTGAATTTAATTACATAAGGTAGATAGATGGCGTTAGCACAACCGTGTGGAATATGACCTGTAGAGAAAGCAGCTCCAGTCTTATGTGCCATAGAATGTACTATACCCAACAATGCATTTGTAAATGCCATACCTGCTAGACATTGTGCATAGTGCATTTGTTCTCTGGCATTCTTGTCTCCTTCATAGGAGTTCAACAAATGTTCAAAAATCATTTGAATAGCCTTTATTGCAAATGGATCTGTAAATGGGCTATTAGCTGTAGATACATAAGCTTCTATGGCATGAGTCAATGCGTCCATTCCAGTATGAGCAACTAATTGTTTTGGCATTGTTTGAGCTAAATCAGGATCAACAATTGCTATATCTGGAGTTATATTGTAATCTGCCAATGGATATTTTACACCTTTTTCATTATCTGTAATAACCGAGAAAGCAGTTACTTCTGTTGCTGTACCAGAAGTAGATGGTATAGCTATAAACCTTGCCTTATTCCTTAAAGTTGGCATGGAGAAAGGTTGTACAATATCTTCAAATGTCAAATCAGGATATTCATAAAATACCCACATAGCCTTAGCAGCATCTATAGGTGAGCCTCCACCTATGGATATAATCCAATCTGGCTCAAATTCTCTCATAGCTGCAGCACCTTTCATAACTGTTTCAACTGATGGATCTGGTTCAACATTTTCAAATAGCCTTGTTTCTATTCCTGCTTCCTTTAGATACTCAATGACCTTATCAACAAATCCGAATTTCTTCATTGAACCTCCGCCTAGCACGATTATTGCCCTTTTGCCTTTTAAATTCTTTAGCTG
>JAHDRO010000176.1 GCA_018433265.1 Bacteroidales bacterium | reverse complement strand
TTGAATTTGAGGAACTTAGAACTATTACTTCAGTTAATGACGATGGTTCAACAAGAGAGATTGTGATAGGACGAACTGCCGAAATGAAAATTGTTGACATACATACAGGCATTACACTTTCAACATACAATATCCCTTACGGGGCAACTCTTTTCTTCAAAGAGGGAGACATTGTAAAAAAAGGAGACAAAATATGTGAGTGGGATGCCTATAATGCTGTTACAATTGCCGAAACAGGTGGCAAAGTTGTTTTTGATAATATGATAGAAGGTGTAACCTATCGTGAAGAAGCTGCAGATGAGTACTCTCTTCATAAGGAAAAGGTTATTATCGAATCAAGGGATAAGTCAAAGAATCCAACCATACGCATTATGGACGGACAGGTTGAACTTAAGCAGTACAATCTTCCGGTTGGGGCACATATTATGGTGGAAAACGGTAAAAGGGTAAAGGCTGGTGACATACTTGTCAAGGTTCCACGTGCTGTTGGTAAAACTGGTGATATCACAGGGGGTCTTCCTCGTGTTACAGAGCTTTTTGAAGCACGTAACCCATCAAACCCTGCCATTGTAACAGAGATAAATGGAGAGGTTATTATGGGCAAGATTAAAAGAGGTAACCGTGAAATTATTATCAGGTCAAAGACAGGAGAAGAAAAACGTTATTTAGTTCCTCTATCCAAACAGATTCTGGTACAGGAGAACGATTATGTACGTGCTGGGATGGCACTGTCAGACGGAGCCATATCTCCAACCGACATACTTGCCATTCAGGGGCCTACGAAAGTTCAGGAGTATATTGTGAATGAGGTTCAGGATGTTTACCGAAGTCAGGGTGTGAAGATAAATGATAAACATTTTGAAATCATTGTTCGCCAAATGATGCGCAAGCTTGAAATTGTGGACCCTGGTGATACACGGTTCCTCCCTGAACAGCTTGTGGATAAATGGGAATTTATCCATGAAAATGATGAGATTTACGACAAAAAAGTTGTGCTTGATGCCGGTGATTCTACTACATTAAAGCCTGGTCAGATAGTTACAGTAAGGAGACTTCGCGAAGAGAATTCAATTCTGAAGCGTAAGGATCTTAAGCTTGTGGAGGCAAGAGATGCCATGCCCGCTACTTCCAATCAGATACTTCAAGGTATCACCCGAGCCGCTCTTAGAACAAACAGCTTTATGTCTGCTGCATCATTCCAGGAGACAACAAAGGTATTGAGTGAAGCTGCTTTGCACGGCAAGACCGATACTCTCGAAGGGCTTAAGGAAAACGTTATCTGCGGACATTTGATTCCTGCCGGCACAGGACAAAGGGAATTTGAAAAGATAATTGTAACTCCTATGGATGATTATCAAAAACTTGTCAAAAGCAAAAAAGAGTAACCATAATTGTAAATCAATAAAGAGGGTGTTTGAGAATTTAATCTCGACACCCTCAATTGTTTATAGATATCCAAAAAATATAGCATTCATAAATATTTTTGACCCTCCAAGCCAATAAGAACGAAAATTTAGATCGTCAGCTATATAGATTATTTTGCCCTTGCCGACAGTTTCTGTTATAATGGCAGGAGTACCGGATATTCTTTCCAGATTATTTTGAGATATGCATCCTGAAAGATAGGGAGCATCAGAATAGGTCATAAAAATGTCAACATTACTACTTTTAAGTTCGGCTTTATTTATAACAACTGGCACAGTCCTCATAATTGGGATATACGTATTGTCGCATCCCCATCCCAATGGATTGTGTTTATTGAAAATACATTTGAGAATAACTCCGTCGAAACTATCTTTTTTAACTGCTGGTAATGTTTTGATACCGGTAAGTTTTGCCTCATTGGTAATTGTATATGAATTCCCGGTAGCAATTAAAACACCTCCGTCTCTAATCCATCTTTTGAGGTTTTCAGCAAAACTGCCTATTGAAGAATTGCTCAACATCCCATCAGCAAAGATGATTACATTATATTTTCTTAAGTCTGTGTTGGGTAATAATGTGTGATCAATGAGAGTTACCGGAATTTTAAACCTTTGATCCAGCATATGCCATATCTCTCCTGACTCAGGAATGCCCATTCCTTTACCCACAATCATCGCAATTTCAGGCTTTCTAAGAACTTTGAAAACAGGACTGCCAAGATCATAGTCTTTCATCAATCCACTTTTCATTGAGATGATATCAACGCCGTTCTCCAAAGAAAGTCGTTCGAGCAATGAATACAGTTCCTCACCATCAAGTGGTTGCCCTGCTACAGGTATTACAATTGAACCAGGCTTAAATCCGGCATCCATGCTTGTAAATTGTCTATCAGAAATTCTAAGATATAAATCACGATTCAAAAGCTCAAAAATCAATTTTGGTGTAAAGTATTCACTATTATCAAAAATATATGCGTAACTACTCTTTCCTCCTTTTATTTTTCCGGTTATTATCTGTACCGAATCAACCTTATTTCCAATGAGTCCTGAAATGTTTTCTACAGTACAATATCTCAAATTGTATGCATAAGGAAAAGTCCATGTTGATATATCATAGAAAGTACTGTCACGGTAATTTTTCATCTCCTCCCACATTGTCTTGATAATATTATAGTTTATCTGATTGACAGGTATAACATAGGAGTCGTTGGCCTTAAAAGTTCTTCCATCGGCAGTACAATCTTTTTTTAATCTGTAAACCTCAATATTGTGGCTTTGCATATTGGTTAAAAAATAATGTGCGATGCCTTTCAACCCATCTGTCGTAAAAATATATCCCTGAGTTTTATCTTTTGAGGCAGATCGTGATAAATTGGCAAAAAATGATCTCTGGTATTCTATCAATTTATCCTTTAAACTGTATGCAGCAATAATAGAATAATATCCCGCAAATACCTGGTTTTTGACAGTAGCTGGAAATGAAAGATTCCCCATAGAGGTTGGTCTCATAAAGCCTCTGGATGCAAGCTGCTCTACCAAAATTGCTATTGAACCGTTAATATCTCCATAAGTTGCTCCTTTCCCCACAAAAAAATCGTCGTAACCATCCTTTGAGTAATAAAGTACTCCTGCCTTATCAAAACCGGAAGCAATATAGGATGTTATTTCCGACGTGAGCTTTTGATTTTCATCAGAAATGTCAGGGTGAGTCCGCAAAGGATGGCCGGGACTGAAGTAAAACCCCTTACCATCTCCGCCTTGTTCATGCTGGTCTACCACAACATTTGGCAACCATGCTCTGTACATTTTGACAGCATTGAGTCCTTCTGGATGTTGTACAGAAAGCCAGTCACGATTGCAGTCAGCCCAGTAATGATTTGTTCTGCTGCTTGGCCAGGGTTCTGAGAATTCTCTTGAATTCAGATCTGCTATATCACAGAAACTTCTCGAAGAGTTTACCCAAGAAGCAAACCTGTTAATACCATCTGGATTTAAACCAGGAGTAATAATTATTATAGTATTGTCAAGAAGCTTTAATATATCCGGATTTTCAACGGCAGTAAAAAAATATGCAAGAATAAGAGATGCATTTGCTCCGGAAGCTTCATTGCCATGAATGGAATTCATAAGATTGACAAATACTGGTGTTTTTGACAGATCCCCTGATTCTCCTTTAGAATTGCCCTCCCAAGCTTTTTGAATTGATTGAAGGTGTTCCTTCTGCAATGTCTCTAAATTTCTCTGATTCTCTACGGAAGTTATTACAACTTGAATAAATCTTCTATGTTGATAGGTTTCTCCGTATTCCCTTATTGATACTCTGTCTGAAACTTGGTCAAGAGCTTTCATATATTTCAATATATCATTCCAGTCTGCATACTGGTCGCCGACATTAAATCCCAACACAGACGACGGCGTAGGGATATCGCTATTAAAATAATATTTCCCTTCAGGCAGATAACAATTTATCCCGTTTGCCAAAACCGTCTCTGTTTGGGCCATTGAAATCGTGGTAATAGAATTCAGCACTGTAATTAACAGTGCTGAAAAAATCAATAAGTCTTTTTTAAAATTTGTTAAACAGGTCATTATATGTTAATTATATAGGATTTTGCTTGCAAAGTGGATTATAGTCAATCTCCGATTGAGGAAAAACAAATTGCCATTCTATACTGTTGGCAGCTTTAAATCTATTTTCCTCTCCAAGTCCTTGATCGTCGTACATATTGTAGTTTGATGCAAGTGGGTCAAGATTCTTTGGATTTTGACCGGATTTCCAGCCGTTAGCACTGCCACCTTGATTATATCCTGGCCTTGGAGCAGGACCTCTGTCAAGATTCATGTTCAAACGTTTTAAATCAAGAAATCTAAATCCTTCGCCCCAAAGCTCAATTCTTCGTTGAAACATAATCTCATCTATTAACGCCTCTCCGGTATTTGTAGATAAGATGTACTGAGGATCTCTTACTGCAGCAAGCGGATATAGTGCCTGTGCGGCCAATTGGTCTGATCCAGCTCTTGCATAACCTTCAGCCATAATAAGTATCATTTCAGGAAGTCTTATATATGGGAGATCTGCTGTATAAACGTTTCCTAAATAAAGTGATGAGGTATTATCAGGATAATCAACTATATATTTCTGGCTCATCCATTTAAAAATATTTCCTGCAGGTGGATACGCTATGAGTTTTCTGTCCATCAAAGGTGCATCCGGCAGCCATACTTGTTTACGCACATCAGTTGAACTGATTCTATTATAAAGCAAATTGTAAATGGCTCTCGGCGTATTTTTGTTGTATGAAACATTGGTGTTTGATATAAAACTGAAGAAATTAGTCAACGTCCCTGTCTCTAATGTCGGCTGACCAATCTTGCCCCAAATCCACTCTTTATTTGTTGCATCACACATGCGACCCTGCTTGAAAGCATAAGTATCTGCCTGCAAACTAGCTCCTGAATTCTCTACGACGAGTTGTGCCATTTGTGCGGCTTCCATCCACTTGCCTTGTGTAAGTAATACTCTTGCCTTAATAGCCCTCGCAACATGAATATTAATATGGGTTATGGAATTGCGTTTTATATTAACCTTTTCCAGAAGTTCAATTGCATTATCCAAGTCATCGTTGATTACAGCATATACGTCTTCTACACTTGAACGTGGTAATGGTTCGAGGCTATTATCTAGTTTAATTACTATACCATCTTGAGTATTATTTTGACCGGGATAATATCTTTCTCCCCATAACTGAACAAGCGAGAAATGAGCAAAAGCCCTGTAGGTCAATGCTTGACCCTTAATATAATCCTTTTCTTCCTGCAGACCATTGGCATTATCTATATTGTCTAATATCATGTTTGCATTAGAAATGATTGAATAAAAGAATTTATACAAAAATTTATTGTGAGAAGAAGTGGTATTCCTATGCAAAGTCCATTTGGCTTGACTTTGCCATTGTGCATTTCCTTTTGTATATACTAAATCCTCTCCCATCATATCCATCCATAACATAAATGTACCATATCCACACTGAGCTGCGCTTGAACCGGGTAAGTACATAAGTCTGTGAATGCCGTTAACAGCCATCATGGCAGATGAAGTGGTTTCAAACATTTGAGCCTGATCTACTGAAGATGTAGATGCTGTTTCTAAGAAGTCACTACTACAGGAAAAACTCATAAGTGAAATACCTGATAATAATATTATAAATTTAATTCGTTTGTTCATAATCGCAAAATTTAGAAATTCATGTTAATTCCAAATGAAAATGTTCTTGATGGTAGATATATATCAGCATTCCCGTCATACCCTGAAAAGATTGTTCTCCTTGGGAACATTCCCCTTCTGGCTGTTATTAATAACGAGTTATCTGCAGAAAAATAGACCTTAATGCCATCAATGCTCAATTTATCTAAAACTTTTTTAGGAAATGAATAAGATAGATTCACATTTGTAAGTTCAAGCATGTTTGAAGAGACAAGCCAACGAGTTGAAGTTCCGGCTCCAATATTTTTTGAATCAGTCCCACTCGAAAGTTTTGCAACTTTAGTAATATCACCACTCTCTCTCCAACGGTTCAATAAATCCACATGCAGTTTGGAATATGATAGCGAGGCTGTGCCGACAGTCATAAGTGATTCATAGGTGCTGTCATAGTATTTTCCTCCCAGTTGATAATAAAAATTAAATGAAAAAGACCAGTTCTTATAATTGATAGCAGATCCAAATCCTCCTGTTATTAATGGTGTTGCATTACCACTCCAATCATATTTGGCATGTTCTATCACTTCGGTACACTGTACTCCGTTTACATCAATTAACTCTCCCTCTCCCCAAACATATGATTCATTTTCAAGATCTGCTTCAAAAAGATTGTACCCAGTTGCAGGGTTGACCCCTTTCCATTGTCTAAGCCAAAATTCATATCGGGAATGTCCTTCTTCAATCTTATAGACTGAACTAACATAGGGATCAAGAGGTAAGTCTTTTATTTTATTTTCAAGAAAAGTTGCATTCAGATTTACATTCATTCTGAAATTTTTCTTTTTGATAAGATCATAATCAAAAGTTGCTTCAATACCCCTGTTGTACATGGTTCCGGCATTAATGCTCTGAGTCTCTACTCCAGAAGAAAGTGGCTGTGGAACTTCAAAAAGGAGGTTGCTGGATTCTCTATTGAAAAATTCAAAGGTTCCACTAAAAGAAGAATCAAAAAGACTAAATTCTGCCGCCACATCAAAATTGTGAGAGACCTCCCATGAAAGCTCCTTATTACCAAGTGCATCCTGAAGATATCCTGGTTCTGTGCCATTGGGATATGGATAATAAGTTGCCCTCCAAGGATAATAACTGTCAAGATCATCATTTCCTACAACTCCATATGAAGTCCTTATTTTGAGCAAATCAATAAATTTTAAATTCCTCATGAATTGTTCTTTGTCAACCCTCCATCCAACACCTGCAGACCAGAAATTGCCCCAACGTGCATCTTTGTAAAAGCGGGATGTGCCATCTCTTCTAAAAGATACTGAACCAAAATAAGTATTGTCATAATCATAATTGATTCTCGACAAAAAACCTTCTACTCTGTATTTGTTTGTGTATGAATTAGGAATAGCATTAACCTCAGTAAAATTCTTAAACTCAAAATTTGATCCAATCATAATTTGCCCCTTCATTGAGGAAGAAAGATAATTATACTCATAATCATAGCTCTCATGTCCTAACATTGCATCAAAATGATGCTTGCCAAATTCTTTTGAATATGTAAGTAACTGATTTATAGTCCATGTAGTTGTTTCAGAAGATGACTTTGTAGATGTACCTGCATTGCCTTTTTCTTTGTAGACATAAGTTCCATTCCATCCTCTATATGCGTTTGTGCCAACTCCAACATTTACAGAAAACTTGAAATCCTTGAGAAATGTCAACTCGGCATATGTTTTTGCATTGATGGTATTTCTTCTATAACCGTCATAAATATTCTGTAATTCTATGGCAGGGTTGTTGCCAGCCACGAAATCTCTCTTTGGTACAGTAATTCCGTCTTCTGTAGTATATCCCAATCCAAAATCATATAGTTTATTCCCCTGCTGATCATAAATGTATTCACCTGTTACTGGATTGTGGAGATGAATAGGGAAAATGTTTCCAACATATCTAAGAAAACGGAAAGGATTTGAATTATTGCCACTGGATTCATTCTGGTTGCCTTGTGATTCAGTAATTGAACTGTTTAGATTAACACCTACTTTTAACCATTTATTTACTTGAGAGTTTATATTTGCTTTTGCAGAATATCTTGTTAATTCCGAACCAATTATATAACCCTGCTCTGTTAAATAACCAATAGAGGTATAGTAATCCGTCTTATCATTTGCCCCCGATATGGAAAAAACCGCATCATGACGAATACCTAACTGCTCAATGGCACCTCGCCAGTCGAGATCATCAGGCCATAACAATTTTGCTCCAGGATTTATCTTCCCTGTTGATGGGTCGAAAAGTTGGTCTGCATCCATATTATACGGATTGTATGACAAACCAGCCAAAAAAGCTGAACCTGCACGTGCATTTGCTTCTTCACGTGTTGCTCCGCTGTACATTAAACTATTTCTTGTACTCTCCCAATATAATTGCATATAGTCTCTTGTGCCAACGGTCTTGTAATCGGCTGTCTGCCGTGTTGTTAATCCTAAATTATATTTTGCATCTACCTTAACTTTTCCAATTTTGCCTTTTTTTGTAGTAATCAGCAAGACTCCATTTGCAGCCCTCGCTCCATATAAGGCTGCTGAAGATGCATCTTTGAGAATTGTTACACTTTCAATATCGTTAGGATTGATACTTGTCAAAGAATTATCATATGGCATCCCATCCAAAACTATCAAGGGTTCATTACTTGCATTAAATGAGCCAAGTCCTCTAACTCTGATTGTTGGTACAGAACCAGGCTGACCATTTGATGTACTGATCTGAAGTCCAGCAGTGGTTCCGGCAAGTGCCTGTGAGACTGCAGTTACAGGTCTCGCATTTAAACGATCCTCACTAACGGTTGCTGCAGACCCTGTATAAGTGCTTCTCTTAGCTGTGCCATAAGCAACTATCATAACAGCATCTAAAGCAGTTAATTCTGGTTCCATTAATATGTCAACAGTTCTTCTACCATTTATTGGAACCTCAATGCTTTTATATCCAATAATGCTGAGTTGAAGCGTGTTCTGAAGAGTGCTTGGATAAATAGTAAATTTTCCGTTTTCATCTGTAAAAGTACCCTTGCTTTTATCTTCTTTAATAATTACCGAAACAAAAGGGATTGGTTCATTTGTTTTTAAATCTTTTACAATTCCCGTAAGTGCGAGCTGTTGTGAATCTGAATTTTCGCTTTTCTTATCGTTTGTTAAAATAC
>JAHDRO010000391.1 GCA_018433265.1 Bacteroidales bacterium | reverse complement strand
TGCCACAGGCAGGGCTGTTAATGCTGATTGCTTTTATTCCACTTCTTCAACTTGAGAAAATAGTTACTGATCTGAATATTAAAAAAGGATGGAGATATTATTATTCTTCATTTTTGCTTTGGAATATTCTAACAACATTCTGGATTTACAAAGCAACTTTAGCCGGAGCAATAGCTGCTTGCATTTTGAATGCATTACAAATGTCTATTATATTTGCGATCTTCAGGTGGTTTAAAAGAAAGACTACTCCATCTCTTAGCTATCTTTTTTTGATACTTGCATGGCTAGCTTGGGAACATTTCTATTTTGAGGCTGAGATTTCTTGGCCATGGTTGGTTTTGGGCAATGGTTTTGCTACAACTATCAAGAATATTCAGTGGTACGAATTTACAGGTACGCTGGGTGGATCATTATGGGTTTTGCTTTCCAATGTTTTAATTTTTGACTTGCTGAATGATAAAAATAGAAGACATAAACCTTTTTATATTAAATTATCTTTATTGTTAATATTGATTATATTACCTATTTCTATTTCCAGAATTATTTTCAATTCCTATAAAGAAAAACAAAATCCTCGTGAGTTCGTAATACTTCAGCCAAACATTGATCCGTATAATGACAAATTTGGTGCCCTTTCTCAAATGCAACAGGATGAAATACTGATGAATATAGCAAACCAGGCTGTCACCGAAAATACAGATTTTGTTGTAGCTCCTGAGACATTTACTTCAGGTGTGGTGGAAAATAATCTGGGAGATAACAGAACATTTATTATGTTCAGAGATATGCTTAGGGAGAGAGGGGCAGGAAATGCTATTTTTGGGGCTACTTCCTTTTACATATATCCTGGAGGGCCGGACAGATATCCTCCAACTTACACAGCTCAAAAATCTGAAAGAGGATGGTATGATAGTTTTAATTCAGCAATTTATCTTGATACTTTGGGCAGGACGATGATTTACCACAAATCAAAATTAGTTGTTCTCGTTGAGTATTTCCCATATCCACAATATTTAAAGTTTTTAGGATCTTTTGCAATAAATCTTGGAGGAACAGCGGGAGGATTCGGAACTCAAAAAGAAAGAGAAGTTTTCACTACACATGACGACAGCATAAGAATTGGTACTGCTATATGTTATGAATCTGTATATGGCGATTTTTACAGAGAATACGTTGTAAATGGGGCTAATGTAATGTCTATCATTACAAACGATGGATGGTGGGGAAATACTCAGGGCTATAAGCAACATCTGCGCTATGCATCTTTGCGGGCAATAGAAACCAGAAGATCCATTGCAAGATGTGCCAATACCGGCATTTCAGCATTGATTGATCAAAAAGGAGTAGTTCAAGAATCACTTGGATGGTGGCAAAGAGGTTATTTAAAAGGAAACCTCAATTTGAATGACAAGACAACAGTTTTTGTGAAATATGGTGATTTCATAGGCAGAGGGGCATATGCATCAATGTTGTTGTTTGCCGGGTTGTTCATCCTTATTATTTTAAAAATCTACGGGAAGGAGAGGGGATGAAATCTCCAATTCCCAGAGTATCCCATTTTTTATCTACTATTTTAATTGTTTCAGTGTTGGAAAGCGCCATCTCAGGCCATTCACGCACTCCTTCACACTTGATTTTACGCCTTGCGTCCATCACAAGAGATTTTCCAACAAACTTACTGTCTCTGATAGGATCACAATTAGCACCCCATTGCCACAAAGCAGTATAATGATCTTCGGGATCTATTGTTTGATCAACTATGACCGTAATCAGTCCCTTTGTAACAACCTCCTCATGAGTAAAAACAATAGGAGACTCAAAATTATAGGATAAAACATCCATTTTGCCGCCTCCCTCTTCAATCATTTTTGATGTTGCATCAATGAGCACTTTCCCTCCAAATCCGCATGTGGGAGAGGCATGGTCAAGAACATCCAGTGGACCTCTGCTGAAATGAGTGTCTCTTTTTGGATTGTAATTGTTGTTTATAGCTTGATAGACACTTTCTCTATTATGTACATCTACATCATAGTCAACAATAATCATTATCTTGTTGAACATCATTTGTCCGGCTCCCCACAATGCATGAGCAACTTTTATAGCTTCTCCGGGAAAACTTTTTTTTATGCTGACAAATGCAAAATTATGTCCACATCCTTCTTCAGGAAGATGCAGATCTACCATTTCTGGGACAAGGGAGAGCTTAAGGGGTGTAAAAAATATTTTCTCTGTGGCAAGAGCCATGAATCTGTCTTCTTGAGGAGGAATCCCTACCAGTGTAGCAGGATAAACTGCATTTTTTCTATAGGATATACATGTTATATGAAATGTTGGATAGAGGTCTGGAAGAGAATAATAACCTGTATGGTCACCGAATGGACCTTCAATGGCAAGAGGTTCGCTTTTATCGATATAACCTTCTATTACAAAATCACAATCTGACGGTACTTTCAATGGTTGAGTCAGACACTCGGTAAGCTCTACAGCCTTGTTTCTTAGAAATCCTGCCAGCAAGTACTCGTCAATACCTTCTGGAAGAGGAGCTGTAGCTACATATGTATATACAGGGTCACCACCGAGAGTTACTGCTACCGGGAATTGATTTGTTTTGCAATTGGCAAAATGTCGTGCTCCTGTTTTGTGTCTGTGCCAGTGCATACCTGTTGAATCTTGTGAGAAAACCTGCATTCTGTACATCCCCACATTTCTTTTGCCGTTTTCAGGATCTTCAGTATGAACCATAGGCAGAGTAATAAATCTTCCTCCGTCTTTTGGCCAGCATTTTAAGATAGGCAATCTGTCGAGTTCTGGCTTGAACAAAACTACTTCCTGACATGGTGCATCTCCTTTGTGGTTTATCGGGAACCATTCTGATGCCTCTTTGAGATGTGGAAGTAATTTGATTTTATCAATTAAAGAATGTCTTTCACGAGTTATCTCCTCAACTAAAGAGTTAAGATAGTTTTCTATCTCTTCAAACGATTCAACACCTAAAGCATACAGTATTCTTCTTTTAGAGCCAAACATGTTGGTAATAACTGGAAAAGCTGTGCCTGTATTTTCAAAAAGTAACGCCTTACCACCATCAGACTGTTTTGAAACGCGATCAGTTATTTCAGCAATTTCAAGTAAGGGGTCCACATATTCCTTGATTTTGACAAGTTCGCCTTTTGAATCCAGTAATTCAATGAAATCTTTAAGACTTTTGTACATAACTTGATTTTTTATCTTGAAGCCTCTTCAACTAAGTACATAATTGATGAATATAATATTCCTCCATGATACGAAAGGCCTATTTCACAAGTTCTTGAAGAGGCATAGCCTTCTGAGCAACCTGTGTTCTGTTCCTTTAAGTGTCTTAATCCATGTTTGTTAAGAGCAGGCAGTATAAAACCTCTGTCTCCTGCAAAACCACAACAATTACTTTCTATTCTGACAACTTCTCTTGCACATTTTGATGCAATATTGAATAAAGCTTCATCAACTTCCATTTTCTTAGTGCTGCAGACAGCAAAAAGAGCTATTTTTCTATCAACAGGTTTGATGGTTAGTCTATCAATTAAAAATTTATCAATAAATTCAGCCTGATCATATAATTTTAATCTTTCATTCATGTTTGACTTCATTGTATATAGGCATGGGCTCATATCACACAGAATTGGAATTTTTCCTCCATCCGAAGCCTTTGTGAGAGCCGCTTCGAGCTTGTCTGAAGCTTTTTTGCCAGCTTTAACAAATCCTTTGCTTGAGAATGCCATTCCACAGCAAAGAGAATTAAGATTTTCAGGATAGATGATTTCGTAACCTGCCCTGTTAAGCAAAACCTTGGTTACTTTTGCCAGATCCATTGCACTCTTGTATCCTTTTGAAATTCCCATACTTCTAGTAATACAAGAAGGAAAGTATATCACTTTTAAGTTAGATTTTGATGCTTTTTTATTCTGTGTAAAGATTGATTTGTTGGATATTTTTGATGCGTTTTTTGGAAAATGCTCATTCCAAAGAGGTATGACACCACCTGAAATGAATCTTAGTGATCTTGCAATAGTGCCGAAAATTTTCTTTCCTAAAATCAGCCGTAGATAATAAATGACTGACAATCCAAATCTCATGGAAGCTGTTACTGCTCTCATGTTGGACGAAATTAAAGCTGCAACATTCTCCTGGAATTGGGAGTGTCCCTCATGTCTTAGCTCTTTTACAAGTTTTCCGGTATCTATTTTGACAGGACATTTTGCTGCACAAAGACTGTCTGTTGCACAAGTCGCAAGAGCTGCATATTTGTATCGACTTTGTATCTCTGCTGCACGGTGTGGCTCTGTTCCGGTTTTCCTAAGACGTTCCATCTCTCTATATACAGTCACTCTTTGTCTTGGTGACAGGGTCAGCCCTTCTGCCACACAAACAGATTCACAAAATCCACATTCCATACATTTATCGACACTTTCTCTGATAGATGCCATGGGCTTGATGTTTTTCAGATGGATTTGGGAATCTTCATTTAAAATGACACCAGGATTCAATATTCCTTTAGGATCAAATAAATGTTTGACCTCCTTCATGATTGTAAGAGCATTTTTTCCCCACTCCTTCTCAACAAATGGTGCCATATTGCGTCCTGTTCCGTGTTCAGCTTTAAGAGAACCGTTGTATTTTTCTACAACCATGTCTGCCAGTTCTTCCATAAAGTTACTGTATCGCTTGAATTCCACATCATTATTAAAATCCGGGCTAAACATAAAGTGCATATTGCCTTCCAGAGCATGACCAAAAATTACGGCTTCATCATATTCATGCTTTGAAAAAAGAGCTTGAAGATCAAGAACAGCTTTTGCCAACGAAGGAACAGGAAAACAGACGTCTTCAATTATTGAAGTTGTTCCGCTACGTCTCATTCCTGCAACAGTAGGAAGTGTTTCCTTGCGTATTTTCCATAAGATTGCCTGTTCCGAAGGATCTTTGGTAAAACATAATGGGGTGACTGTCTTTATGTTTGAGATAGAATTTTCTATATAAGAGACATTTTTGTTCAGTTCCTCATCGTTTTTAGCTTTAGTTTCAATCAGAAGTGCTGTTGAATTTGGAGCCAGAGATTTAAGATATCCAGGAACTCCTTTTGTTGATTCG
>JAHDRO010000090.1 GCA_018433265.1 Bacteroidales bacterium | reverse complement strand
TGGGCGCAGCAGACAAATATTCTCGAATCTCATATTATTGGAGATCCAACATTTATTTTCAAAAAAACGATCATTGCCACTAAAGAACCTTTTTCTGGAAGAGCTGACTTGAGGTCAAAAGACACTCTGTATTGGCTTAACTTTTTCAATAATGCCAGTCATCCAGATCTTAAAGGACTTGCACTTCATAAACTTTTTGAGCTAAATTATAGACAAATGTCTGATTTGTTGTTGAAAACATATCAAACATCTTCATATTACATGCTTAGGTTGCAGGTTTATCATTTGTTGCAATTCTATATGGATGGCAATTTTGAAAAGATGTTGATGCAGGCTGTAACCGATCCATATGAGTTTATAAGAAGAAAAGCTGTTTATTCTATGGGAAGAATAGGGAAGGATGATTTCATCCCATATATAGCCTCGGTGTATGTTAATGATTTTCTCGACGAAAGGGTTGAGTTTAATGCAATTTTCTGTCTTGATATGATGAATTTGGACAAAATGGAAAACGAGGTTTTGAAGCAATTAAACGAAGCGAACTGGTTATTTGATAAGGAAAAAAAGATAGCAGATTTTAAAAATGTAATGGCTTCAAGACGCAGAATGGCAAAATACAGTCTTGATCTGGCAAACAAGAATCTTAAACTCAAGTCTCGCCAGATGGGGGTCAGTGTGTTGAGGAACAATCCGTATCATCAGCTGGTTGACGATTATTTGAGGATACTGGCCGACAAGGATGAATCTGTGGAATTGAGGACTGATCTTGCAGAGGCTCTGGGCTGGTTTACACTTTCATATAGAAAAAGTGACATCGTATCTGCATGCAGAACCCTGGCAGCAGAAAGTGGTGTCAATCCTGTTCTGAGAGCAGAACTGCTCAAAACTGCAAATAGGTTGGAAGTTTATATGCGTTAGAATTGAAAAGATGAAAATTAAATATATAAAAATAGCGATACTTGCCGGTCTGCTTTTTGGTGTGACTGATTCGTTTGCAAAAAGTCTGTTTATTCCAGCAGAGGGAAAATTTGATAGTAGATTTTTAATAGTTATTGATCAAAAGAGTTTTAGAGCTGTTAAGGCTGACGTTTTGGCCTATAAAACTCAACTTGAAAGTGAAGGTCTTGGTGCAATGATTCTGGCTGGAGAGTGGGATGATCCAATGAAACTCAGGAAAGAGATAGAGGTGATCTACAAGAAGAAACCAGTGATGGAAGGGGCCGTGTTTATGGGGGATATACCTATTGTCAGAGTCAGGAATTTTCAACATGCCACAACTGCTTTTAAGATGGATGAAGAAAAATTCCCAATATTTGAATCTTCAGTCACTTCTGACAGGTTTTATGATGACCTTGATCTTGAATTTGAGTTTTTAAGCAGGGATGATAAATTTCCGAATCTTTTCTATTACAAGCTAAAGGAGAGCTCTCCCCAGGTTGTGGAAAGCGATTTTTATTCTGCCCGTATGTTGCCGCCTTCCGATATGAGATTTGGTAAGTATTTTCTTCT
>JAHDRO010000250.1 GCA_018433265.1 Bacteroidales bacterium | reverse complement strand
GTCCCGACAGAGTTTTGCTTGGAGATGATAAAGCAATTGTTATAGATTTTAAATTCGGAAATGTTAAGGATTCTTCTTACATAAAACAGGTTTCAAAGTATAAAAAATTGATTGAAAAGATAACAGGAAAATCCTCAGAGGGATATATCTGGTATTTAGAGGATAATGATATAGTTGAGGTCAAATAGTAGTATTGTTTTTCAAATAACTTTCAATTGCCTCAAATGGTGCGTCTTTTAAAATTACTGTTTTTGACTTGTCAAGAAGATAAAGAGAAGGAGTGGGCCTAAGGTCATAAAGAGAATTGTTCATAATTACCAGATCTTTGTCGCAACCGTTCAGCCATTTTTTATTTAGTTTTGGTGCAAAAGATTTCCAATTCTCGAAATCTACTCCGGCATACATTGTTAAAACTTTGACTTTTCCTCCGAAAGAAGCTATAACCTGAGATTTTTCCATGTTTTCCATTATTGATTTGCAACTTGGGCAGTCAGGGTCAAAAAAAATCAAAATAAGATATTCTGCAGGAATTTTATAAAGAGAACCTCTTTGTCCATCGGGATAGATGAATGAAAAATCTATAGCTTTTGTTCCAACTCTATTTCTCATTGCTAATTCAAGTTGTTTTGTCAGTTTTTCCTTAATGGCAACATCTAATTTGTCTGACTTGATATATTCCTCAAGAACTCCTATATAAAGCTCTTCGTTTTTGAAAATTGAATTTGGGTGATAAAAGCCTTTTTCAAACATCTCCTGGAGCGTCATCATCATTTGTGGATTACCAGATATAGCGCTGTTAGCCAAAGCCTTAACGGACGCAAGAGCTATATCGTGCGGCACAGTTGTAAGATATTCAAGATATGCGCTAAAATGTGTATTTAGACCTTGTTGATTTGCAAGATAAGAAGTGTCACTGAAATTAACACCATCCCAGAAGTGTTTAACTATATAAAGATTTCTTTCGTAATTACCGGTAATGATTGAAGGAACTTCAATCATTTTAAGTTCGCCTTTATGAGCATTTTGTTCATTATTATTCACATTTTTACAGGAAAAAAGTAATAGAAGAACACCCGATAGTATAATAAGTCTTTTTTTAAATTCAGTCATCAATATTAAATTTATATGTTCGATTACAAATTTATAAACTTGTAATGTTTTTAATTGTTAGTTATAAAATAAAATGATATTTCCATGAGAAAAACAGATATTGGACTGATTGGGCTTGCCGTGATGGGTGAGAATCTGGTATTGAACCTTGAAAGTAAAGGTTACAGTGTATCAGTCTATAATCGCACAAAAGCGGTGACAGATGGTTTTATTAGAAATAGGGCTATCGGGAAAAGTATTTTTTCTTATTATACTTTATTTGAATTTATAAATTCTATCTCTCTTCCAAGGAAGATAATTTTAATGGTAAAGGCGGGAGAAGCGGTTGATGCCGTAGTAGAACAGATATTGCCACTTCTTACTCCGGGAGATATTATTATAGATGGAGGTAACTCTTTTTACAAGGATACAGAAAGAAGAATTAAAATAGTCGAGTCAAAAGGAGTATTTTATATAGGAGCAGGAATTTCCGGTGGTGAAGAAGGAGCACTTAATGGTCCTTCAATTATGCCTGGAGGTTCCAAAGAAGCATGGCCTTTAGTGGAATCAATATTAATGAAAATTGCAGCGAAGGCAGATGATGGTTCTCCATGTTGTCGATGGATTGGTCCGGGTGGTTCGGGTCATTTTGTAAAGATGGTCCACAATGGTATAGAATACGCAGATATGCAGCTTATTGCAGAGGTTTACCACGTTTTAAGAGTGCTGTTTAATTTTGATAATGAACAGATTGCTAATTATTTCACAATATATAATAAAGGAAAGTTAAAAAGTTTTTTAATGGAAATTACTTCTGAAATTTTAACTCACAGAGATAATTCC
>JAHDRO010000174.1 GCA_018433265.1 Bacteroidales bacterium | reverse complement strand
TTCGAATGCATTAAAAAAGGCTGAAACCAATAACGATCATTACCTCAAATTAAAAAACTTGCTTGATAGCTTTTTTAATGAACCGTCTATAAATGGATTATACGCTATAATTCGATTTATGAAAGATGATTTAAGATTAAGGAGTCTGAGGATCGAATTGCTAAACAGTATATTAAGAGCCTTAAATACTGCTGTCACAGAAAAGATCACAGTATATGAAGCCATGAAACAGCAGAAAAACAGGCTAAGGCGTGTGGGGAGAAAGATTTACGGTAAATGTCTGGGTACAACTCTACTAACAAAAGGGCTTGAGTTTGATACGGTTGTCATACTCAATGCACACCAGTTTGACAGTTACAAGCATTTTTATGTTGCCATAACCAGAGCGTGTAAGAAGTTGATTATTTTTTCAGAAAAACCTGTTTTGAATTTTAATTAGTATTGCTGAAAGAATTTACGTTAAGAATGGCCCACTGTAGGTTATCCTAAAAATTGAGAATTGACTTTAATGGATTTACCTATTCTTTTAAATGACGAAAACAAGAAATGGTATGAAGTGATTATCCAAAAATTTGATTTATTAATTGTCCATGGAAATTCAAGTTTCAGCAAATATCGGTGATAAGTTTCTGCGGGGCTTGCAGGAGGTACTAAACGTGATTGACCTCATTAACCGAAGCGATGACGATGAAGATGTGATCATTTTTCAAAATAGCATTTTTGTTACCCCTTTATTTATATTGCCTTTACTGGTTTATGTGAATGGTTGCAATAAAAGAATTCGTTATCAATATTCGAACAACTATTTGGATACGATTCAATTTGGAAATGGTGGAATGAAACCAGACAAATTAGAATCATTTAAGTTTCATGAATTTATGGAGAGTTATTCATACAAAACCTATATTCCAATTATCAATTTCCCTGCAGTTCTAAAATATACAAAAGAGAGAAACGAAATTTTATCGGCTGTTGAGAGTTTACTGTCACATCAGGTACTTGCACAACCTAACATTACAGCCGGCCTGAAATATTTAATTGGCGAAAATATCGATAATATTATTGAACATTCTGAATCTGAGAGAGGTTATATATTTAGTCAGGCTTATCCATCTAAAAAATATTTGGATATTTGCATTGCAGATAATGGGATATCGCTGTTGGGTAGTTATTGTAAAGTGAAGGAGAACATGTACACTGATCATCTATCGGCAATGAAAGCAGCAAACTCAGGTATTTCAACAAAAAACTTACCTGATACTGAAAATAGAGGCTATGGAATTAAAACTTCTAAGAAAATGCTTGTTGAAGGTTTATCGGGATATTTTGTGATGCTCTCGG
>JAHDRO010000350.1 GCA_018433265.1 Bacteroidales bacterium | reverse complement strand
TAAATGTTCCCTTAACACAAAATACTTATATTGTTGATTTTCCTGTTAGAGTTTCAGGAGACTCTTCTAATGTTGACAGAATTGTAGGTTATGAGATTATTGCAGAAGAGACAACTGCTACTTCAAGTCAGTATAAAGTTGTCGACGCACTTATCCCCGCTGGAGCGAGATATGGAAGAATACGATTTGAACTGTATCGTGATCCTGCACTCGATAATCAATCAGTAAAAGTATATATCAAACTTAAAAACTCAGAGGATCTTAAAGTTGGGTCTAATGAATATATGAAAGGAATTTTAACATGGAGTAACATGCTTCCTATGTTTCCTGTTTCCTCAATGTATGTCAGAACTTATAATTGTATAATATTAACGCCATTGACAAAGACAAGTACTTCGATAGCATATTATAGCCCCAATGCACACAAAGCAATACTTGATGCTCTTGGATGGCCTGTAAATTATTGGCCACGTTATACAGATGGTCTTGCAGATCCTTCAACAGGTACTAGCCCTATGTTTGGAGCATATTATACAGATTTTTATGCTCAAAAGCTTAAAACTTATTTGGATGCTTATGCAGCAGCCAATGGGGGAGTAAGATTGAAACATAACGCAGGGACAGACAATGGTAAAGATATACAGGCACGAGTTTCTGGTGCTGTTTATGTTCCGTAATTTCTAAATATAGATTGTTATGAAAAATAAAATAAAAAAATATATTTCGAGTTTAATAATAATAGCTGCCTCAGGATTAGTTAGCAGCTGTTTCTCAGATAAATCGAGTTTGGATACAAATAAGATAGAAGACATTGTGATAGAAACTCCTGAGATGCCATCAATTCTTAGGGTTGACTATTTGGGGAATGTTGACTTTGAACCGACGATTAAAGTTGGGAGTGAAATTAATCCGTCATTTGTAACCTATAAATGGGAGATTAATCAAACTCCAGGTTCAACTGATATGGTAGTATTAAGTACTGATAGAGTTTTGAAGACTACAATAAAAAATCAGATTCTTTCTGTAGCATATACTCTTGTATTTACTGCCAGAGATGAAAGATATGGTATCGAATACCAGAAAAGTTGGCCTTTATATGTCAGCAGTTCATTCAGAGAAGGAATTGTTGTTGCTGAGAGTAGTGATGGAACTACTTCTGATATATCCTTAATAATGGATAATAATATAACTACTTCATATAGTAGTGGTTCAAATATTAAGTATAAAATATGGGAAACGGCAACCGGAAATTCATATCCATCATTAATAAAATCTATTGTTTATACATTACACAAACCGACATCACTCCTT
>JAHDRO010000326.1 GCA_018433265.1 Bacteroidales bacterium | reverse complement strand
CTGGAATCATTGAAGCTAACTCTTTGATGTTACCCATCTTTTTGATCTGTTGTATCTGGTTGTAAAAATCCCATAAAGTAAACTGGTCTTTTGCAAGCTTTTTCTGTAATTTTCTCGCCTCTTCTTCGTTGAACTGCTCCTGGGCTTTTTCAACAAGAGATACAACATCTCCCATTCCCAAAATTCTGTCAGCAATACGGCTCGGATGAAAGACGTCAAGAGCCTCCATTTTTTCTCCTGCAGATATAAACTTGATAGGCTTGTCAACCACAGCTCTGATTGACAAAGCGGCCCCACCTCGTGTGTCTCCATCAAGTTTTGTGAGTACAACACCATCAAAATTGAGCCTGTCATTAAAGGTTTTGGCCGTTTCAACCGCATCCTGACCAGTCATGGAATCTACCACAAAAAGTGTTTCCGTAGGATTAACAGCCTTTTTGATAGCCTCTATTTCCGCCATCATTTGTTCATCAACAGCAAGACGCCCTGCTGTATCTATTATCACAAGTGAAAATCCTTCCTGCCGGGCTTTCTGTATGGCATTTCTTGCAATTTGAACAGGATTGTTGTTGCCCTCTTCGCTGTAAACCGGCACACCAACCTGATCTCCGATTATTTTCAATTGTTCTATAGCTGCAGGACGGTAAATATCGCATGCAACCAACATACACTTAAGCCCTCTTTTGCTCTTGCAATTAAGTGCCAGCTTACCTGAAAAGGTTGTTTTACCTGAACCTTGCAAACCTGAAACAAGAACAATACCCGGATTACCTTTCACTGAGATGTCCACTGCTTCACCTCCCATAAGACGAGTAAGCTCATCGTGAACTATCTTGGTCATCATCTGTCCGGGACTAACTGACTTGAGGACATTTTGCCCCAAGGCTTTTTGTTTTACTTCGTCACAGAAATTTTTGGCTATTTTGTAGCTGACATCGGCATCGAGCAATGCCTTGCGTATCTCTTTGAGCGTTTCAGCTACATTTATCTCAGTAATTTTCCCCTCACCCTTGAGTATCTTAAATGATTTCTCTAATCTGTCTATTAAATTCTCAAACATCTTTCACTTTTTACGTTTCAAAATTAGTCATTTTTTTAGATACTGCCTCAGGACTAATCTACCCTCATCATTTACAATAGCCTCAAGATGATATCTTATTAATTCTGAATGAAACATATAGGGATCTTTTAAATAACGATAGGAGCCATCCCACGAATATATTTTTGCCATTGCAGAAGTAAAGAAGATAGTTACTAATTTGGGATTTAAATCATTCCTGTAAAGCGACTCGTAAATTCCCCTCTCAAGATTTTCAAAAATAATTCTTGAATAAAAACTCATCCGGTCAGTGTGATTCAATAACTTAAGGTCAGGAAGGCAGGTTGCAGTATCATTTAGCAATAGAGGCCCAATCTCTTCAAGAGCCTTATTCATCATAGAACTTGTGTTATAAAGTGCTTCAATTGCATTTTTGCCTTGAGTCAGAGAAATTTTCATTCTAAATTCAATATCGCTCAGCACATGCTGCATAACAATCCGCATGAGTTCTTCTTTACTTTCGAAATTGTTATAAAGAGTTTTCTTGGTAAGATTCAACT
>JAHDRO010000338.1 GCA_018433265.1 Bacteroidales bacterium | reverse complement strand
GAATCAGGAGTAAGTACAATACTTCTCCACAAGGAAGATGCAAACATTAATGACTATGCCATCATTTTCAATACACTCCAGAAAGACCAGTGCAATTCGGAAAAAGAGGCTGTTTTCTATACCTACAGGCAACTTCGTAATTCTGAACCGCCTGATGAAGCTACTGCAAGAGATGTTATTGACAAACTTTTCTTTTCAGATAAGAGATACGATTTGGGAGAAGTGGGAAGATACAGACTAAATCATAAACTCGGCCTTTCTATCCCTGACGAGATAAGGGTTTTGACTAAAGCCGACATTATCGCAATTATTAAATACCTTGTCCAACTTATAAATTCAAAGGCCGCAGTTGACGATATTGATCATCTAAGCAACCGCCGTATCAGAACTGTCGGTGAACAGCTTGCAAATCAATTTAGTGTCGGCCTTTCACGTATGGCACGCACAATAAGGGAAAGAATGAATGTCAGAGATAATGAGGTGTTCACTCCTATTGATCTTATCAATGCCAAGACACTATCTTCGGTTATTAATTCATTTTTTGGTACCAGCCAGTTATCTCAGTTTATGGATCAAACAAATCCACTGGCTGAAATGACTCATAAAAGGAGACTCTCTGCTCTTGGTCCTGGAGGTCTTTCAAGAGATCGTGCAGGATTTGAAGTTAGAGACGTGCACTATACTCATTATGGTCGCCTCTGCCCTATTGAAACCCCTGAAGGGCCTAATATTGGCCTGATTTCCTCTCTTTGCGTATATGCCAAAATCAACGATCTTGGTTTTATCGAAACTCCTTACAGAAAGGTGAATAATGGAATTGTAGATATGACTCAAGAGGGCTGTATTTATATGACTGCTGAAGATGAGGAGGAGAAGATGGTTGCTCAGGCAAATGTCAATATAGACGAAAATGGCGATATACTCGATGAGAGAATTAAATGTCGTTTTGAAGCAGATTATCCTGTTGTAGGAAAAGATGAAGTAGATCTTATTGATGTGGCTCCCAATCAAATAGCCTCAATAGCTGCTTCATTGATTCCTTTCCTTGAACACGACGACGCAAATCGTGCCTTGATGGGTTCAAACATGATGCGTCAAGCTGTTCCTCTTATCTCACCTGAAGCACCAATAGTCGGTACAGGTCTGGAAGGTCCTGTCATTAAGGATTCACGTACTCAGATTGTTGCCAGAGGTAAGGGAGAAGTTGTTTACGTTGACGCTCGTGAAATACATATAAAATACGAACGCACTGAAAACGACAAATTTGTTAGTTTTGAACCTGAGATTACGGTCTATAAACTTCCGCTTTACAGAAAAACCAACCAGAATACTTCAATTACTCTTAAACCAATTGTAAGGAAAGGAGATAAGGTGGTTAAGGGTCAAATTATGACAGAGGGCTATGCTACTCAAAATGGAGAACTTGCACTTGGTAGAAATCTTAAAGTTGCATTTATGCCATGGAAAGGGTATAATTTTGAAGATGCTATTGTTCTTTCTGAAAGGTTGATAAGAGAAGATGTCTTTACTTCCATTCATATAGATGAATATATAATGGAGGTACGCGATACTAAGAGGGGAATGGAAGAGTTGACCTCTGATATTCCAAATGTAAGTGAAGATGCAACCAAAAATCTTGACGAAAATGGTATAATAAGAATCGGCGCTAATGTGGAACCCGGAGATATCCTTATAGGTAAAATAACTCCTAAGGGTGAGAGTGACCCTTCTCCAGAAGAGAAGCTGCTTAGAGCAATTTTTGGAGACAAAGCAGGGGATGTTAAAGATGCATCTTTAAAAGCTTCCCCTTCTCTGAGTGGTACTATCATAGACAAACGTCTATTTTCAAGAGTTACAAAGGAGAGTAACAAGAAGGGCAAATCTACTTCTAAAAATCAGATGCAGCAGGCTGAAGAAAATTTTGAAAGAAAAACTGCAGCCCTGCGTCAAAATTTCCTGGAGAGACTCTATACTCTTCTCGAGGGCAAGCAGTCGCAAGGTATCAACGACCTCTACGGAGCTGAAATTATCGGTAAAGGTGTAATATTCAAAATAGACCTTCTCGACAAGATAGACTATGAAAATATCAATCCTGTCAAGTGGACTTCAGACAAAAACACCAATAATCTCATTAAACAGTTAATCAATAACTACCTTATTGCATATAAGGAGTATGATGCCGAACTTAAAAGGATTAAGTACAACATTACTATCGGTGATGAGCTTCCTACAGGTATTATGCAGCTTGCAAAGGTCTATGTCGCCAAAAAGAGAAAAATACGTGTTGGTGACAAGATGGCCGGAAGACACGGAAACAAGGGCATTGTTGCCAAAGTTGTTCGAGATGAGGATATGCCTTTCCTCGAAAATGGGAAACCTGTTGATATTGTCTTAAATCCTCTTGGAGTGCCTTCTCGTATGAATCTCGGACAAATCTATGAAACTGTGCTTGGATGGGCCGGAGTAGAACTTAACGAGAAGTTCAGCACACCTATTTTTGATGGTGCGACTCTTGAAGATATATGCAATTACACAGATAGAGCAGGAGTTCCAAGATTTGGAAAAACTTATCTAAGAGATGGTGGTACAGGTGAATTGTTTGACCAGCCGGCGACTGTAGGTGTTATCTATATGATGAAACTTGGTCACTTGGTTGACGATAAGATGCACGCCCGTTCCATAGGGCCTTATTCGCTGATTACCCAACAGCCGCTCGGTGGTAAAGCTCAAAACGGAGGTCAGAGATTTGGTGAAATGGAAGTTTGGGCATTGGAGGCTTTTGGTGCTGCCAATACCCTTCAAGAAATTCTGACCATTAAATCTGATGATGTGACGGGAAGATCAAGAGCCTATGAGGCTATTGTGAAAGGAGAACCAATGCCTACCCCGGGGATTCCTGAATCACTCAATGTGCTCCTTCATGAACTTCGTGGCTTGGGATTAAGCATCAGACTGGATTAATTAAGTAGTGTTTGACAATTTGAATCAGAAAAATATGCCTGCAAAGAAAGAGATAAAGGTTAAGAGTAATTTTAATCAAATTACAATAGGCTTGGCTTCGCCTGAAGAGATCCTTGAGAGATCATCAGGTGAGGTTCTCAAGCCTGAGACTGTTAACTACCGTACATACAAGCCCGAAAGAGACGGTCTATTCTGTGAAAGGATTTTTGGACCTTATAAGGATTACGAGTGCCATTGCGGTAAATATAAGAGAATCCGCTACCGTGGAATTATATGCGATAGATGTGGTGTTGAGGTTACTGAAAAGAAGGTGAGACGTGAAAGAATGGGACATATAAGTCTCACCGTACCTGTTGCACATATATGGTACTTCCGTTCAACTCCCAACAAAATAGGATATCTGCTCGGTATTCCTTCCAAAAAGCTCGAAGCAATTATATACTACGAAAGATATGTTGTGATGCAACCCGGCATCAAGGAAAAAGAAGGGGTTAAGGTTAATGACCTTCTTACCGAAGACGAATATCTTACTATTATT
>JAHDRO010000127.1 GCA_018433265.1 Bacteroidales bacterium | reverse complement strand
GATAAAACATTTTAAAGAAATTTAACTTGACCGAATTATAATTATAGTCTCCCCCTAAAAATTTGGAACTGTTTATATAATCAAATGTGATGATCGGATATTTGCTCGGCACAATTTCCCTGAAAAGTTTTCCCTGGTAAAATTGTTCATGTGGTGCATATCTGAGTCTCAAACTTAATTCAGAAATATCTAAAGGCTTAAAATCAAGGATACCACCAGGAGACTGTCTTGTATAGTTATAGCCCAAGGAATATGAAAAATGATTTTCAAACTCATCTAAAAATTCAGCCTTAAAAGTTTTATTATAAAAACGCTTGTCGTCAACACCTCTTTTAAAGGAAAGAAGAGCATTCCCCTCCTGAACATAATAAAGCTCCTGCCCCGGAACTTTGGTATCTACCTGATAATTAACCCTTAAGCTCTTAACTGGGAAATCATAAACAGTATTTCTTGTAAGAGAATACGCCGCACCTATATTATATTTGAACTTCTCATCCTTAAAACCATACGCAAGATATCCATCAAAAATCAACTTATTGAACAACTTTGGAGTAGTTCTTCCCCCAAATTTAACCCTTGGACCCTCAATAGGATTGTAACTTACAAACGTGCTTACAGGACCAACTTCAAACTTGCCAAAGTCATGAAATCCCGCAAATGCAAGCCTCATAATATCCATCATAGTTCTAAAAGATGGCACTTTTTGTATACTGTCCAGATTGGAGTAAGTAGCCTCTTCAGCCTTAGAAAGCTGAATGTGTCTGTTCATCTGCCAATATTCATCACTTTTGTTTATACTGTCAGCCACAGGCAAAATCTTTTTAAATTTCGAATCATCAATAGGTAAATTAATAACAAAATTTCTGTAGGATACACTCCTTTGCCCATAAATGCCCATCCCTCGCTGATTCAATCCAAAATCAACCGAAAGTTCATCAAGAGTCTTTACCCAACCCTGATCAACCGTCTTCATAAACTCCTGTGCAATATTCACATCCTTAACCCAGTTAAGATTTATATTTTTATTCACACCCATATCTATCCTCTT
>JAHDRO010000282.1 GCA_018433265.1 Bacteroidales bacterium | reverse complement strand
TTTGGAAGCCTCACATTCCCGCACAAGACCTTCCATATCATCAATTCTGGATAACTGGTTAAAATCCAAAGCAAGCAATAAATCACAATTAGAAATCAAATCGGAAGATCTCTCCTTACAATTCGAAAATACTAATATCTCACCATTTTTATCTAAAAAAGAAAGATAGTCAGGATACTTGTTGGGGATTATTACATTTACATTCTTTCTTGAAAGTTTAAGAAAACGAGACATGGCAACAACCGAACCAATAGCGTCACCGTCAGGATTGGTGTGACCCAATATAACTATTTCATTTGCACGTGATATTAGTTGTGAAAAAAAATCAACTTGCTCTTTTGCTAAAAAATCATTCATCATTCAAAACTTGTCACAAAAATATAAAATATATTGCGGGGTCTGAATATTTGTCTTACTTTTGTAGAACTTATATGAAATATTTAAAATAAAATTCATAAACCCAATGAAAAATATCTTAACATACTTTGTTCTGCCTGTCATCGTCGTATTACTGGGCTATTTGATATACAGAAGTCTCCGGGCACCGGTTGAATTCAATCAGGCTAAAGCCTATCGGGAACAAATAGCTATTGAGAGACTCAAAGACATCCGCACACTCCAAACTGCCTACAAAACAAAATATGGCAAGTATACTGCCAGTTTTGACACATTGCTCAACTTCTACAATAATGATCACATTACTCTCGTGAAGCAGATTGGATCAATGGATGACTCAATAGCAGTTGCTCAGAAAAAAGTTTTCCGAGACAGTATTAAGATTGCAGTTAGAGATACACTTCTCAAAAGACCGGGTTTTGTCATTGACTCAATCCAGTACATCCCTTTCAGCGGAAAGCAGAAATTTGAGATGAAAGCAATTGTTGCCAAAGTATCCGGAGTTAATGTGCCTCTCTTTGAAGCTTGTGCTCCATATGATCTTTTGCTCAAAGGGTTGAATCGTCAATACATTGTCAATCTCAACTATGAGAGAACCTCCAGTGACCGTTACCCTGGTCTCAAAGTCGGCAGTATTGATGCTCCAAACAACAATGCAGGAAACTGGGAATAAAAAATGCCGGTCATTGTTACAAACCAGCCGGAGTTGGGGAAAACTGCGGAAAAAAGATTATCCATTCAGGCTGACTTGAATGGATTTTCTTTTTGTGTTACAGATATTCTCCGAAATAAGCTGCTTTATCTTTTCAAATCAAACTTTAGCTGGGATAGAGCACATACTGATATATTTATCAAGCACGTAGATGATTGCATTAAATCTCACCCTGTTCTTAAACAACAATATAATAGTGTTGACTTTATATACGATACTCCTAAATACGTACTCATCCCCAAACATTTATATAAAAAAGGCGAAGAGCTGCAATATATTACCAAACTCTATCAGCTGGAAGATGTTGAAGAAATAGATATAATAGAAGATTTGGAAAAAGAGATTGTTATTCTTTTTGCGGTAAACAGTACTATTTTAAATCTTTTAAGAGAATTCCAACCTTCATTCAGAATATTTCCGGCCATATTTCCAGTAATGAAGCATCTGATCAACTTCAATGAAATCAATAAAATATTCTTTAAATACAACAAAGGAGAAACTTCGATAATAGCATTTGAAGGAAAAAGACTGCTTTTTTGCAACAATTTCCCTGCACAACACTTCAACACGGCTCTTTACTATCTTTTTCTTGCAGTAAAGCAAATACAGTTCAATCCGGAACAGACAACAATTTTTGTCAGCGGTTCAATTCCCGAAATAGAACTGATGAACATGACAAAATATTTTTCGAAGATTAGATACTTCAGAAATTCTGAAATCCCTCTTAAAGACCATATCAGTGAAATGCAACTCTCCTTACTCACTTTCAAACTATGAGAATAATAGGAGGAGAACAGAGAGGCAGGCAAATAGTGCCACCCTCCAACTTCAAAGCCAGACCAACCACAGATTTCGCAAAAGAGGCTCTCTTTGATATACTATCAAACAAATACGATTTCAGCAAAATCTCTTTTTTAGACCTCTTCTCAGGTACAGGAAGCATTTCCTATGAGTTTGCCTCAAGAGGCTGCAGAGACATTACGGCTGTAGAAATGAATCCCGTTCACGCC
>JAHDRO010000395.1 GCA_018433265.1 Bacteroidales bacterium | reverse complement strand
CTATTTTTGTCTCTTTTTCCTTAAGAGTTGTGGAAAACTTATTAAAAATTGGTATTTTGAGAGATACTCCGACCATCAAAGAATTTGGCCATACTCCCTGAAAGCTGAAATCATTGCTCTGTTTTTGAATAACATAGTTGCAGAAAACGGCTAGAACCGGCAGTCTTTGAGCACGAACGAGTTCAAAGGTCTTGTTCAGCTTTTCAAGCTGAATGTCCATTGTTCTTAAACTGCTATTCATCTCAAAATTGTATGGAATATTCCTGTTGAAATTATTTATCTCTGCCTCCAGATATGAAAAATCGCCAATTACATCAATTGGAAGGTCCATTTTCAATGAAAGAAGTATTTTAAGCTGTAACTTAGCAAGTTCAAGTCCATTTCTTGCTTCGGTAAGAGAGGGCAAAATATTTCTTACTGCAACGTCCGAGCGTATTTTATCAAACTCGCTTGCAAGTCCCTGTTCATACATCATCTTAATGTTTTCTGCGCTCTCCGAAGCATTTTTATAACTTTTTTCCAGGACTCTCAGAGACTCTTTCATCATAACAATGCCATAAAAACTATTTTTAACCTGCTGTATAAGATCTAGTTTTGTTGTCCTGGCAGATTCAAGAGCAGCTTTTATCTCCAACCCTGAAAGTTCAATGTTTTTGTATAGACCCATGGCAAATATCGGTAAAGTAGCATTTGTGGTAACTGAATAACTGTGTGTTGAACCCACCTCCATCTTACCTCCGGGGAAAAAATCAGAGAAAAATATCTGCTTGTAAATATTATTTGTGTACTGCATTGTTGTGTTCAAGTCAGGAAGAAGGGCATTCCAACTTTCTTTCTTAAGATAATCTACCCTTTCTAACTCTGCCTCTGCAATTTTGATGCTGGGATTATCACTAAGCGCTATTTCCAAAGCTTGATCAACAGTAAGCCTTAACGTATCATGATTCTGACTGATATTTGTCTGAGCTATTGCATCATTTCCACATAAAAGCAATAGTGCCGCTCCAAGCATTAATACTCTAATTTTTTTCATTTTTCTTCTGATCATATTGTTTATTATTTAAATAATTATCTAATAATTTTATACCTCTTTCTGTTGATATTCCTCTAATATAAAGCAATATTATCTGCTTTAATATCTCTATTTTGGTTGCATTAACGTTATCATATGTATCATCCCTGATTACTATATTGGACATTGTAATCAACGTCCGCGAAACTATGCTTATATCCAGTTGCTCCATAATTAACCCCTCAGCCTGTCCTCTACTTATAAACTTGATAGTATTCTCGTAATGATACTTCGAAAACTTTGCCATTAATTGTTCATATACCTCCGGATAGTATTTTTTTAACTCAGTTAAAAAAGACAATCTCAAATGATACCCGCTGTCCGATTGGCATTCATATGTCCTGAAAATAAGTTCAAATACATTATTTGCTGTTGCAAATATGTGGTCTGTAATAGTTTTTGTCCTTGTATAAACTGTTTCCAGACATTCAATCAATAACGAATTCTTATCTTCAAAAATTTCATACAAAGTTCTTTTTGATATTCCTATTTCTGCAACTATGTCATCCATAGTGACTGATTTACATCCACGCTGCAAAAAAAGCCTAATAGAACTTTCTACAATCCTCTCTTTTAATTCCATATTAAACAATTGCAAAATTGAGGCGCAAATTTACAATTGAAAACTTAAAAAACAAAAATAGTTTTCATATTTTTTTATAAAATATTAGATTTCATTATAACTTTGTAAACAATAGTAAACAGTACTTTGTCGCAATCATCTAATTATAGAAATATGTACAACAATTTTCAGAACTATTTGTCACAAGCATTACAAGAAATCAAATCTTCAGGCCTTTATAAGGATGAAAGAGTAATTACAACATCTCAAAAAGCTGTTATCAAAGTTAGTACAGGACAGGAGGTTCTCAATTTCTGCTCAAATAATTATCTTGGACTTTCCAATAATCCTGTTCTCATAAATGCTGCCAAAGATGCTCTCGACAAAAGAGGATTTGGAATGTCAAGTGTCCGCTTCATTTGTGGAACACAAGACCTGCATATCGAACTGGAAAGAAAAATTTCTGATTTTTTTGGCACAGAGGATGCAATTTTATATGCCTCGTGTTTCGATGCCAATGGTGGAGTATTTGAACCTCTTCTTACAGAAGACGATGCAATTATATCCGATTCACTTAACCACGCATCTATTATAGATGGTGTAAGACTTTGTAAAGCACAGAGATACAGATATGCAAATGCCAACATGGCTGAGCTGGAAGAATGTCTTAATGTTGCTCAATCACAAAGATTCAGACTTATAGTCACTGACGGCGTCTTTTCAATGGATGGCAATGTTGCACCACTTGGTGAAATATACAAACTGGCAGAAAAATACAATGCCATGGTAATGGTTGACGAATCACACTCTGCCGGAGTTGTTGGCAAGACTGGACGAGGTACTACAGAGTTGTATGATCTCAAAGGGAAAATAGAAATAATCACCGGCACTCTTGGCAAGGCATTTGGAGGAGCAATAGGCGGCTTCACTACTGGCAAAAAGGAGATAGTAGCTATGCTTCGCCAACGATCAAGACCATATCTTTTCTCAAACTCACTCCCTCCAATGGTCGTTGCGGCAGGAATTGCAACATTTAACATGATGTCAAAGACCAATGAGCTTCAAGACAAGCTACATAGTAACACCAACTACTTTTTCAATAAAATGCAAACTGCGGGCTTTGACATCAAACCAACTCAGTCAGCCATTTGTGCCGTCATGCTCTATGATGCCAAACTGGCACAACTCTTTGCATCAAAGATGCTTGATGAAGGTATCTATGTAACAGGCTTCTATTATCCGGTCGTTCCAAAGGATCAGGCTCGTATAAGGGTTCAGATTTCTGCAGGTCACGAGCCTGAACATATTGACAAATGCGTTTCAGCATTGATAAAAATTGGTAGGGAACTTAACGTTATCAAGTAATATTAATAGCTTCGGTAGTGACTGTGGAAATGTTTACAATTTCCCACCCATTTAAAGTCACTTCTGTATCTGTGCGAAAAGTCAAAATTTACCGGCTTTGTAATAATTACTTTTACATTTTCGGGAACGAATAATTTAATTTCCTTTGTAGTTCCACTCCATTTGGTGCTTTTACTGTATATGTCACTTCTTATAGTGATAAGTGAATCTTTAACATCTACACACTGAGGCATGTTTCTCCCCTTAAGCAATGCTTCGCCATAAGTATTTGACATTGTACTTGTCTCGCAAACCAATTCTCTTGCAGACTCTTCACTCTGTCTTATAATGTCAATCTCAGGAAAAATTACTAACTCTTTTCCTGATTCATCAACCCAAAGCAGATTAAAACTTGAGTGGTCCGCTTCCAGCAGTAAATTATCAATCGGCATCTTTCTATCAGATTCAAGTTGAATATAAATCGTATCCAAATCACCTCTTAAAGCATACGAAACTTCTTCGGTTGCCTGACCCCAAAAAGGTTTTGAAGCTATAGCACCAACTATTCCAAGCGAGAAAAAAGATATTGCCCAGATAATGAATATTATAAGTCCTGGTCTAAATCGTCTGGCTCTTGATCCGGCAAGTGTCTGTATACCCACTATAAACATCCAAACTAAAGGGAGTAAAAGCACTAATATTATTAAAAGCTTCATCCAGAACGGATTAGTTATTCCAAACTCAACAAAATCAAATAGATTTATCGGGAAGAAGCCATTCATTATCTCGATGCCTAGGAAAAGAAGAGTTAACGATAATATACCAATTATTGCAGAAATAATAAATAAAATAGCAAATATCTTTGTAACAACCTTCGATACCTTTGTCATCGTTGAGTTACTGTCTGAAGATGAATTTCTAACATACTCACTGAATTTTGAAGCACCATCTTCTACTCTTCGCTGAATATTGTGAAGGTCAACCCCCTCGCCTCTCATCGCACATTTTTGTTCAACTGTTTTTGCTTCAGGAATCATTATCCATAAAACACAATATAGCAATAGCATAAATATTGGGCCACCAATGTGAGTACCAAGGAATGAAAAACCAAGGAAAAATATTATGAACAAAATTCTGATTAAAAGCGGATCTGTATTTATGTAAGCTGCAAGACCGGAACAGACTCCGCCAATCATTTTATTGTCCGGATCACGAAAAAGTCTTCTTGGAATAGATCTGTAAGACGAGTCCTTTCTTTCATTAAAATCTTCTGCGGATTCTTCATCAATAACTTCAGGCCTTCCAAGAATATTAATAACCTCTTTTACTATCTCAAACGAAACCACACTGTTTATGCCGGCTTTTTCAATAAAAAGCTCAGCCATTCTCTCTTCTATGCCTTCAACAATTTCATTTCCGCTTGGTTTCAATCTATAATGAGCCCTCAGTTCTCCCAAATAGGATTTTAACAATTCATATCCATCTTCATCAATGGTAAAGGCAAGATTTCCTATACTTACTTTAACAACCTTTTTCATAGTTAATTATTGTTTTTTCTTAATAATGCGATTGTTTGAATTAACTCTTCCCAGACTACATCCATCTCTGCCAGAAGAGCCCTTCCTTTAGCAGTTATGGAATAATATTTTCTTGGAGGACCTTGAGGAGATTCCTCCCAACGGTAGCTCAAAAGTCCTTGATTCTTTTGGCGAGTTAAAAGTGGATAAAGCGTACCTTCAACCACAATCATACTCGCTTCCTTAAGTTGACATATCAATTCCGATGCATAGGCATCATGATTGTCAAGAATGCTCAGGATACAATATTCCAGTACTCCTTTTCGCATTTGTGACTTAATATTGTCTGTATTTATATCACTCATAATCTTTAATTATTTATAAATTGAAAACTTTCTCAGATTCTCGGCAGTTACCGGTAATCCTCTCATTTCACACTTTTTAGATGCAGTGTTAGCCAAAGGGGTAACTATCCAGAAAATTATATAGCCCCAAAAGCCAACTCCTCCAAGCATAAAGGCAATACAAAAAAGCACCCTGACTAATACTACATCTACATTGAGATAATAAGCAAGACCACTACAAACTCCTCCAATAACTCTGGAATCAGGGTCTCTGTAAAGTCTCTTTGTCACAACCG
>JAHDRO010000173.1 GCA_018433265.1 Bacteroidales bacterium | reverse complement strand
TCATTCAAATAAAAGTTTAAAAGAGATTCTGCAGATATTTCAGGAGATGATTGAACGTGGAGATCAGCAGGAGTTGTATAAACATGCCGAAGGGATAAAAGCTGCTTTTTACAAGGCTCTCAAAAGAGAAAAAATAGCAGCCGGCTTTATAGAGCCTTCTGAAAACAATGTTGTAAATGAAGATGATCAGACTGAGTCAAATATCTCTCTTAATCCTTTTGCTGAAGTTGAGAGGGGTTTTAAAGAGTTATTTAACAGATATAAAACTTTAAGAAGTGATTTTCTCCAAACTATCGAGAAACAAAAAGAGGAAAATTTGGCTAAGAAACTTGAAATTATTGAAGAATTAAAAGAACTACTTGAAAAACAGGAAGATCTTCATCATACATTTCCTGCTTTCAGAGAGCTACAAAACAGATGGAAGTCTATAGGACCTGTACCTCAGTCTAATAGTAAGAATGTTTGGGAAACGTATCAGTATCTAGTTGAGAAATTTTATGATTTTGTAAAAATTAACAACGAACTAAGAGATCTTGATCTCAAGAAAAATCTCGAAATGAAGGTTGAATTGTGTGAAAAGGCAGAAGCACTCTCTGAAGAACCAAACGCTGTGTTAGCTTTTAAAAAACTTCAAAAGCTGCACGAAGAATGGAGGGAAATAGGTCCTGTTAGTAAGGAAATGAGAGAAGAGATTTGGGATAGATTTAAAAAAGCAACAGCAGTAATAAACAAAAATCAGCAACAATTTTTTGAAAACCAGAAGGATATTCAGAAACAGAATCTTGAACTGAAAAAGGCTCTGTGCGAGAGAGTCGAAGCCATAGTTGCAATGGAAGGCGAGAAGGATTGGAATGCACTAACAAAGGAAATTGAAAATATCCAGAAAGAGTGGAAAGGAATTGGTTTTGCTTCCAAGAAAGACAATCAAAAGATCTATGAACGTTTCAGGAGTGCATGTGATCAGTTTTATAACGCAAAGCGAGAACATTACTCAAACTTCAAAAGTGTAATGCAGGAGAATTATGAGAAAAAGATTGCTCTTTGCGAGCAAGCAGAGGCATTAAAGGACAGTACTGACTGGAAACGTACTACTGATCAGCTCATCAGCATTCAAAAGAAGTGGAAGGAAATAGGTCCTGTGGCACGGAAACAGTCTGATGCTGTGTGGAAGAGATTTAGAGCAGCATGTGACGAATTTTTTGAAAACAAGTCAAAATACTATAATTCTGTTGATGATTCTTTTGAACAAAATTTGGCAAAGAAACTCGAACTCATCAAGGAAATCACTGATTATAAATTAGACACCAAGGAATTGGAAAATAGAGAGGCGCTTAAAGATTTTCAGGCCAGATGGGCTGAGATAGGTTTTGTCCCCTTTAAGGATAAAGAGAGGATCCAGGCTGCATACAGATATGCTTTAGAGCAGAAATTCGGAGATATAAGGAATTTAGATCAGGAGAATAAACTCAGTCGTTATAAAAAACATATCAAGGAAGTCCAGACATTTTCAAAAGGAGGTGGATTAAGGACAGAAAGAGAAAGGCTGATCCAGAAATACAGACAGATGGAACAGGATATAGCTATTTTGGAGAACAATATTGGTTTCTTTACTAAATCAAAGAATGCAGATTCTTTACTTCTCGAAATAGATAAGAAAATTTCTGCAGCCAAGTATGAATTGACTCAGCTTGAGGAGAAAATTAAATTAATTGATAATCAAAAAGAACAACAATAGATGAAGAAAAATTCCACTATTGGATTTTTAATAATTGGAGCTATACTTATTGGGTTTAGTTGGTACAATTCCAAAATATACAATGAACAGCTAAAAAAACAGGCACAGATTGATTCAATAGCGCGCGTTAAAGCACAGGAGGTGTTGGAGCAAGAGGCACTTGATTCAGCTTCAAAGATTACAAGTTTCAAGGATTCTATTGGTATTGTTCCTAATAATGCTTCACAGTCAATTTATAAGGATTCTTTGCTTATTATGGCCAATGAAGCTTCTGAAGAATTTTTCACCCTTGAAAATGATAAGATTAAAATTACATTTATCAATAGGGGAGCTCAACCCTATAAAGTTGAGATTAAAAATTACTATACTTTTGATTCTCTTCCTCTTTTCTTGGTTAAAGATAGTGCCAGTTCACTGTCTTTAGTGCTGTTTACAAATCAGGAGATAAAAACGGATGCTTTTAAATTTAACAGAGCTGAGTCATCTGATTCTTCTGTAATTTACAGATTACCCTTCGATGAAGATTCTTTCATAGAATACACCTATAATTTATCCGCCGGCAGTTATTTAGTAGATTTTAATATAAGGCTTGTGGGTATGCAGGAACATATTCAGAAGAAGGTTACGACCATGGATCTTAACTGGGTAATGGATGTTCCAAGACTCGAAAAGGGATATGATAATGAAAAAAATTATTCGTCAGTACTTTATAAACATCCAAATGCAAAAAGCGTTGAAAGTCTGGGGTTAAGAAAACAAAACGCAGAGAAGGATGTAAGAACGAAAATTAATTGGGTTGCATTTCAACAGCAGTTTTTTTCAGCAATACTGGTTTCAAAGGATAATTTTAACATGGGTTTTCTTAGCTATAAAATTTATCCAGAGGAGGATCCTTTTAAAAACTTGATGCATTGTGAAGCCAATATGCAGATTCCGTGTTCCTATGGAGAAGAAATCAATCTTCCTTTTCAGCTTTATTATGGTCCTAACCACTACAAAACCCTTAAATCATATGGTCAAGGCTTTGAAAAAATCGTTCCACTGGGAGGCTGGCTGATAGGTTGGATTAATAGATTTATTGTCATTCCTGTTTTTGACTTTCTAAGCAAGTTTATAAGTAATTATGGTATTATTATTTTAATTCTCACTTTAATTATCAAAATAATAATTTCTCCTCTTACATTAAGGTCTTATATGTCAACCGCAAAAATGCGTGTTTTAAAGCCAGAAATTGATAAGATTAATGAAAAATATCCCAGGAAAGAAGATGCACTTAAAAAGCAACAGGAAACTATGGCGTTATATAAAAAGGCGGGTGTCAGCATGTTTGGAGGTTGTATCCCTGTCTTATTGCAGATGCCTATTCTGTTTGCCATGTTTAAGTTCTTTCCCGCATCATTTGAATTGAGGCAGCAAGGTTTTCTTTGGGCAGAAGATTTAAGTGGTTACGATTCTATTCTCAATTTACCCTTTAGAATACCTCTCTATGGTGATCACGTGAGCCTTTTTGCACTGCTAATGGCTCTTTCAACATATTTTTATTCCAAGATGAATGCAGATCAAATGGGCTCTGGTCCACAAATGGCGGGTATGAAATTTATGAGTCTCTATTTTATGCCGATATTTCTTCTTGTCCTCTGTAATAATTTCTCAAGTGGTTTGAGTTATTATTACATGCTTTCAAATGTTCTGACAATGCTTCAGACGTGGATAATCAGAAAGTTCTTCGTGGATGAAAAGAAATTATATGCCAAGCTTAAGGAAAAGGCTTCATCAAATGCACCTGTTAAAAAGTCAAAATTCCAGCAAAGGCTTGATGAAGCTTATAGGATGCAACAACAACAGCTTCAACAGCAGAAGAAAAGGAAATGACTATTTCCGAAAGAATATTGAATATTAGAAACGAATTACCACCTTCTGTTAAATTGGTGGCTGTTTCAAAATTTAAACCTGTAGAAGATATAATGGAGGCGTATAATGCAGGTTTAAGAGATTTTGGTGAGAATCGTCCACAAGAAATGGCTGAAAAAATAAAACTGCTTCCAAAAGCCATTAAGTGGCATTTTATAGGTCACCTTCAGACTAATAAGATTAAACTGATTCTGGGTGACGTATTCATGATTCATTCAGTAGATTCTTTAAAACTTTCCCGGGAAATTAATCGTCAAGCCTATTCAAGGGGGTTGGTTAAAGATTGTCTTCTACAGGTTCATATCGCAAGAGAAGAGACGAAACAGGGATTTTTGATAGAAGAGCTTAACTGTTTAATTGAGGAGCTGTTATCTCTTGAAAATATCAGAATTTGCGGACTGATGGGAATGGCCTCTTTTGTAAATGACATAACTCTTATAAGAGGAGAGTTTCGAAATCTTAAAGAACAATTCGATTATCTTAAAAAACATTATTTTACTAAAAACGATTGTTTCAAAGAAATTTCAATGGGTATGTCCAGTGATTACAAAATTGCAATTGAAGAGGGGAGTACGATTATACGAATTGGAACAGGGATCTTTGGGAGTCGTTTACAATCTACCAAATAATTGGTGTTTTACCTTGTTTGAGAAGAATTTCATTTGTTTTTGAAAAGTGCCTGCATCCAAAAAAAGCACCTTTGGCAAGGGGAGACGGATGTGCCGCTTCAAGAACGTAATGACGCTTGGTGTCAATTAATGTTTTTTTACTTCTTGCGTAATTACCCCATAAAAGGAACACTATTCCCTCTTTTTTATCAGAAATTTTTTTGATTACAGCATCAGTAAATTTAGTCCATCCAATTTTGCTATGGGATGCAGGTAACCCTGCTCTTACTGTAAGGACAGCATTTAACAAAAAAACTCCCTGTTGTGCCCATCGCTGTAAAGAACCATTTGTTGGAGGCTCTATCCCCAAGTCAGCATTAAGTTCTTTGAAAATATTAACAAGAGAAGGGGGAAAAGGAACCCCATCCGGTACTGAAAAAGACAAACCGTGAGCTTGACCAGGGTTGTAGTATGGGTCTTGTCCAAGTAAGACAACCTTAACCTTATCAAAAGGAGTAGAGTTGAAAGCGTTGAAAATCAAACTGCCTTTTGGGTATATGATAATATTAGAGGCGATATCTCTTTTGATAAAAGCAGTAATTTCTCGAAAGTAATCTTTGTCAAATTCTTCCTGGAGTTCACGCTTCCAACTCTCTTCAACTTTTACATCCATTTTTAGAATATAAATTCAAGGACTTCGGGTATAGTTTTAACATACTTGAAATTAAGCCCTTTAAGGTAAATCTCTTTAATTTCTTCTATATCTTTTCTATTATCTTCGGATAGAATGATTGTGTCAATTCCTGCCCTTTTGGCTGCCAGGATTTTCTCCTTAATTCCTCCAACAGGTAAAATTCTTCCTCTCAATGTGATCTCTCCCGTCATCGCAATGCCACTTTTAACTTTTTTCTTAAGAAAAGCGGAGGCCATGGCACTTATCATTGTTATTCCTGCAGATGGACCGTCTTTTGGAATGGAGCCTTCTGGCACGTGAATATGAATATCTCTGTCACTAAAATCTTTAGGGCTGAGAGAAAGCAATTGGGGATTTGCTTTTAAATATTGATATGCAATTATTGCAGATTCTTTCATAACATCACCAAGATTACCTGTAGTTGATAGAGCTCCTTTACCTTTGCTCATTACACATTCTATAAAAAGGATTTCCCCTCCATTTTCAGTCCATGCGAGTCCTGTGACAACACCCGAAGCTTCATTTCCCTTTTGTGTCTCATGTTGATAAATAGGTACTCCAAGCATTCCCTTTACCTCTTTAGGCCCAAGAAGAGAATTATATGGAAGATCAAGAGCAATATTTTTAGCAGTAATTCTGGCAAGTTTTGCAATTTGTTTGTCAAGACCTCTGACTCCGGATTCTCTTGTGTATTCATTAATTATAGTGTCAATTCCGTCTATACTAATCTTGAATTGACTTTTCTTGAGACCGTGAGCCTCTATCTGTCTTGGGACTAAATAACCTTTTGCAATTTCTCTTTTTTCTTCTGCAAGATAACCACTGACATTAATTAACTCCATCCTGTCTCTTAAAGCAGGATGAATTGTTGTGATATTATTTGCTGTAGTAATAAATAGAACCTTTGAAAGGTCGTAGTCAATATCAAGATAATTATCGTGAAATGCAACATTTTGCTCTGGATCGAGGACTTCTAGAAGAGCAGAAGCAGGATCTCCTCTGAAATCGTTGCTGACTTTATCTATTTCGTCAAGCACCAGCAAAGGATTGGATGTCCCGGCTTTTTTTATTGAATTAATTATCCTGCCAGGCATCGCTCCAATATATGTTCTTCTGTGTCCTCTTATTTCGGCCTCGTCGTGCAATCCGCCAAGTGA
>JAHDRO010000251.1 GCA_018433265.1 Bacteroidales bacterium | reverse complement strand
TCCTCCTTGTTTTTATATTCGGCAATGCTCCATGAAGCATCATCAGCGATTTTTATTGATTCGCATGTTCTCCAAGTTTCAAAAACGGTGCTGTCAAGCTGTTTGCCACCAACGGCAGCATATGTGGAAATGTTTAGGGTGGAAAATAATACAATCAGAATACTGACTATTACACTATTTTGAAATAACTTTTTCATTGGTAATTATCTATTAATAATAAGGAATTGCAACCATCTCAAGCAAACGAATATCCTTGCTCAGAAAGTTTGGTTTAACAGGCTCTTCCTTTGAGTAATCAGTAGAAAGATATTTTTTGTTATCATCTGCAAATACCGTAACTACGTCATAATCACTATTGTGACGATTCTGAAGTTCGACAGCTCCCAAGAAATTTGCACCTGAAGAAATTCCAACTCCAAGACCGAATGATTTCGCAAGCATCTGCGCCATAATAATCGAATCACCATCGTCTACCTGAATCACTTCGTCAAGTTTGTCGAGGTCCAAAATCGATGGTATAAATTCGTCAGAAATGCCTTGTATTCTATGTTTTCCTACGCAATGTCCTGTAGAAAGAGTTGGTGAACTGGCAGGTTCCAGAGGATGAACCTTGATGTCGGGATATGCTTCTCTGAGAAATAGACCTGTTCCCATTATTGTTCCGCCTGTACCAACTCCGGCAATAAATGCATTTGGTATTATACCCTGAGAATTCAATTGATTGTATATTTCAGGACCGGTTGAAAAGTAGTGAGCTTTGCAATTTATCTCGTTATCAAATTGCAACGGCAGAAAAACTCCGTCTGGATCATCCCTTTTCAATTTGTTTGTCATTTCTATACTACCAATAAATCCTCCTTCTTCTTTTGAAACGAGGCAGATATTGGCACCAAAACTTTTAATAAGCTCTATTCTTTCGCTACTCATCCAGTCAGGCATGTAGATTGAAACATTATGACCTAGAAAACGGCTTATTGCAACTATTGAGATACCGGTATTTCCGCTGGTTGCTTCAGCAACTACCATTCCGGGTTTCAGTTTCCCTGTGAGGACAGCATCCCACATTATGTAGTATGCCATTCTGTCCTTTATACTGCCGGTAAAGTTGAGAAATTCAGCTTTAGCATATAAATTACGTTCTTCTCCCTTATAGGAATAGTGTATTTTCAGAAGAGGGGTTTTACCAATAAGTCCCTTAAGGTTAGCGATCTTTTTTTCGTTTGTTAAATAGTTTGTCATTTTATGGTACTTATTTAAGTCTGATTATGAATTGCAAATGTATCAATATTATATAGTTCAACTACATTTTAACTTTTATTGCCTTCAAACTCTTTTTTATTCGTCTTCTTACAGAAAATACTTTTGAAATTATCAGTACTTGTCGGGTCATGTTGTTTAAAATACTATATTCATTTTCACCTGCAGCTCTCGCATAGGAGCCGGCTATTATTCCCATTTGTTCGACAGAGATATCCTGCCTTTTTACCATGGTTACCATACTTCTTGTCTTGCTGTATGATCGGAATAATAAACGGTTGTCATCGATTAGCGAAAATTCATAATTGTTTCCGTTATCATTAAAAAGAATATTGCTCGTGCTGTAATCTTTGTGGAATATTCCGCACTTATGTAATCTGTAAGTGTATTTTGCATATTCTTCTAGCCCTTTTTGTGCTTCGGCCAAAGGTTTGGAAAGCAATTCCTTGAATGGCCTGAAATCACAGTACAGACAGATATAGTAGTCATCAGTAAGTATTCCGCCTTTTATTATATTAATATAAGCAATTGGCTCAGGAGAAGCGAATCCCTTTTCAATCAGTTGCATTGAATGTTCATAAGATCTCCGGCCTTTTGACTTCCTAAAATTTGCGTAAACGATTCTGTTTATTTCTGTTATTTTTTTGAAATGTTTTATAACAATTTTAACATTTTCTGTTTCTACAAGACGAAGTTCATTTCTGCCTGTATGAATAGGAATACCCATTTCATAAAATTGTGCAGGTATATTTAATATGAAATCTTTTAAATATAAGTATTTTGGATTGATATGAATGATTGGATTCATGATTTGCTGAAGTTGTAATTAAACTTCAAGTATAAATATTTTTAAGCGTTGTTCAAAAGCCGTGCCCTTTAAGAATGTCATTTTTTATTAAATGCAGTATATTTGAAATATAATCAGATATTTTTGTACTATGCGAAATAATTCATTAAGAGTTATAGATCTGACACACACTATAGAATCTACCATGTCTGTTTTTCCAGGCACATCTACACCTGTCATAACTCAGGAGAGCACTATTGAAAGGGATAATTATGCAGAGAAATCTCTTTCATTTTGTTCTCATACAGGGACTCATATAGATGCACCTTCTCATATTTTTGAGAACAGTTGCTCTCTCGATAAATTAGCTGTTGATAAATTTATCGGTAAGGCTTTAGTAATTGATGTTAGTTTATGCGAGAACGAATTGATAGACAAGGAATTGATTGATAGAAATATGAGAATCATATCTGAAGTTGAGTTTGTCTTATTTTATTCCGGATGGGATATAAAATGGGGTAGGAGTGAATATTTTGAAGGTTTCCCGACATTATCTCCTGAAGCTGCCAGATATCTTTGTAATCTTAAACTGAAAGGTGTGGGGTTTGATGTAATTTCAGCCGATCCCGTAGCTTCGTCAGATTTGCCTAATCATAAGCTGCTGCTCGGAAATGAGATTATTATTGTGGAAAATTTGTGTAATCTCGACAAGTTGCCAAACAAATCATTAACTTTTATAGCTCTTCCTTTGAAAATTGCCGAAAGTGACGGTGCTCCTGCGCGCGCAGTAGGGATTGTATCACAGTTTTGATTGAAACAATCTTTAGAAAATTCGGAGAAGTTTTTCTGTTGATGATATAAATGAGCTTGAAGTGCTCTGATTTTGATGCTCCTCGTCTAGGACTTGAACCTAGGACCCCCTGATTAACAGTCAGGTGCTCTAACCAACTGAGCTAACGAGGAATGTTCCCCAATCCAAAAGCCATACTGTTCCGGCTTGGGAGTGCAAATGTAATTTGATTTTTATAAAAGTGCAAATCTTTATTATAATTTAATAGATTTTATAACTTAGTCAGTACAAGCTAAAACCGCATCATGGATCTTCAAACCCTTTCAAGACTCATAAAGGATTTAATAACAGTTAATGACAGAGTGTCTCTTCCCGGCATGGGTGGATTTGTTACTGAAATAGCTCCTTCTGTTTTTTCTGATAAGGCAAGGGTAATCAACCCTCCTTTTCGTAGAGTTCTTTTTCGGATGAGTGAGACTTGGAATGATCAACTTCTTGAAAACCTCTATGCTGATGAGGCTGATATAACCTTGGAGGAGGCGGCCAATGAGATTGAATCCTTTATTAAGGATCTCAGGTCTGATCTTAACAGACTGAAAAGCATTCAGCTACCTGGTTTTGGCACTATGAAAGCGACAGATAAGAACGATTATTTTTTTGTGGCTGATAAAGATCTTTTTATATATCCGGAGGCTTTTGGGCTTGAGCCACTAAATATTAAAATACTTCCTAAACGCGGAAGTTTGGAAATTCTTAAAAAATCATCGGCCAAGCCAAAAAAGAAACATCGCTTGGGCTTAATTTTACTCATTATCCTGGTGATATTGATAATAATTATAGCTTTAATGGTGTTCTTCAAGGAAGAAATAAGACCTGTTTGGGAGTGGATTCTCTATTCAAGAGAGGAAAGAGAACTGTTAAAACTCCTTTAACATTAATTTGTTAATCGGATCCAGATCGTTATATTTCAAATCATTTATCCAATCATGCTTCCATTTGCGACTACCTCTTCGGGTGATACTATCCTCATCTTGCCGTTCTTTTCTTTTGCCATCAGAATCATCCCCTTTGACTCAATGCCTTTTATCTGTCGAGGAGTAAGATTTGCAAGGATGCAGATCTGCTTTCCTACCATCACTTCTGGGGTATAATATTCAGCAATACCGGACACTATTGTCCTGATATCTATACCGGTGTCAATAGTGAGTTTAAGGAGTTTGTCAGTTTTCGGGACTCTTTCAGCTTCGAGGACTGTGGCAGTTCTAATGTCCATCTTCATAAAATCCTCAATAGAACATTCCTCTT
>JAHDRO010000196.1 GCA_018433265.1 Bacteroidales bacterium | reverse complement strand
TATGAATGCATCAAATCAGCAAGAGACTGTATTTCTTCAGGAGTGTAAAGTGTGCCCAACTCTGTCGGTTGTGAAATGGATAAGACTTTGACTTGTGAGTGATGTTGAACTCCAAAATTTACTAGCTCTTTTCTTACTTCTTCAGGGTATACTTTCCCGTCAGTTGAATGAAGCGGAATAAGTTTGCAGCCTGTTGCCTTTTCAGGAGCGCCACACTCATCTACATTAATATGAGCAGTGTCTGGGCAAAGAATTGAATTATGTGATTTTGTAAGTGTTTTTAATGCAGTAACGTTAGCTCCCGTTCCATTAAATACAAAAAATGGCTCAGCATTTTCACCAAGCTTCTCTTTGAAAATTCTAATTGCTTTTGCTGTGGTTTCATCATCTCCGTAAGCAACAGAGAATCCCTTATTTGCCTCAATTATGGCTTCCATTATTTCAGGTGCTACGCCTGAATGATTATCGCTTCCGAAACTGTGTTTCATTAAACCTCCATATTAATTGTTTAACAGGTGTAAATATAACAAAAACCCACAGAGATATTCACTGTGGGTTTTTATATTGATGAAATTCTGTCTACAAAATTGCCTTGTATGCTTCGGCATCGAGAAGAGAATCAAGTTCTGACGGATCAGAAATTTCAATCTTAACCATCCATCCTTTGCCGTATGGATCTGTATTTACTAGTTCAGGAGCCTCTTCCAGTTCAGGATTTACCTCAATTATTTTGCCAGAAACAGGCATAAATGCGTCGGCCACTGTTTTAACAGCCTCTATGGCTCCGAAAACCTCAGATGCATCAAGTGTTTCGCCTTCTGTCTGGATATCGACGAAAACTACGTCTCCAAGCTGACTTTGCGCAAAATCGGTGATGCCTACTGTGGCAATATTACCATCAACTTTAACCCATTCGTGGTCTTTACTGTACTTAAGATTTGCAGGAATATTCATAACTGTCTTTTATTGTTGTTTATTTTTGACAAATGTACAAAAAGATTAAACTCTTTTCAATGCCTCTTTTATGAGTGTTTCAAGTTTTTGGTTAGGATTTTCTTTTAATATCGAGTCTATCACTTTTTCGACATTCTGTTTAGGGAAACCTAAAAGAACGAGAGCACTTGATGCCTCTTCACGAATTTGAGAGACAGGACTCACCGGAATACCGCCTGATTTTCCTGAAAGAGTTCCTTTAATGATCTTATCTTTTAAGTCGATTATTATTTTTTGAGCTGTTTTTAATCCTATTCCTTTTACACTTTTAATTTTATTGATATCTTCACTAATGATCGCATTTCTAAGTTCTTCAGTAGATAGAGATGAGAGCATCAGCTTGGCAGTATTTGGACCAACGCCTGTAACGTTAATGAGTAAAGAAAATATATAACGTTCTTCTTTGTCAAAAAAGCCGTAGAGCAGTTCAGTATCTTCTCTTATGTGATGGTATAAATAGAGTTTGCATTCTGTGTCTGGAGTCAATTGAGAGAATGTCTGGAGAGAGATAAGGATTCTATAGCCAAAATTATTTGTTTCAATCACAACCTCAGTAGGATTTAACTCAACAACTTTCCCTTTTATGTAGTCAAACATTTCGTTTCAGTAAACATTTAGGGCAAAATTATGTTTTTTAAAAGATAAATCGAAACTTTGTTTACTATTTTTGCACCAAAAGATTGTCATGGAGTTGATCAAGGATGTATTGGATATAAGAAGAAATTTCCCTGCTCTGGAACAGAGTGTCAATGGGAAACCACTGGTTTATTTTGACAATGGAGCCACCTCTCAAAAGCCTCGCTCTGTTATCGAACTTGTGAATAGAATGAATTCGAGCGTTAACGGCAACATTCATAGAGCTGTGCATGAACTCAGTGCAAGGACAACTGAAATATATGAAAATTCGAGAGAGGAGATTCGTAAATTTATCAATGCAGGATCGAGAGAAGAGATTATTTTTACTTCAGGCACAACG
>JAHDRO010000106.1 GCA_018433265.1 Bacteroidales bacterium | reverse complement strand
TAAGAATTGTGCCCAAGTTTCCCGGGTCCTTTATTGAGTCCAGAGCAAGATAAAGTCCATTACATTCAATTGTCAATGATTTATAGTCTTTTTTCCGAACAATTGCTAAAACAGGAGAAGGAGAGGATAATTGAGTTATCCTCGACATCCTCTCTTCTCCAATTTCATCCATATAAATTACTTTTTCAACTGTAAAATCAGAACTTAATGCTTCACTGACCATTTTTTCGCCTTCAACAATAAAAAGTCCACTTTCATCCCTATTCTTTTTTTGAGAAAGAGAACGAATAAATTTTATGTCATTATTAGATAGCATTAATAACCCAATATTTTCAACATGGATTTATACGTCTGTTCCTTGCTGAAGAGTTTTGTAAAATACTCTCCATTTTCATCTACATCAATAATTATATGCTTTGGCGCAGGTTGGAGACAGTGCTGAATTCCTCCATATCCGGCAATGGATTCCTGATATGCACCGGTATGAAAAAAACCGATATAAAGAGGCTCTTCCTTGTCAAGTTTAGGAAGAAATATCGCATTTGCATGAGCTTCTGCATTATAATAATCTTGGCTATCACATGTTAAACCTCCTAGAAAGACTCTTTGATACTCTTCTTCCCATCTGTTTATTGGCAGCAGAATAAATCTCTGTTTAATTCCCCATGTATCTGGCAATGTAGTCATAAAAGAGCTGTCAACCATATACCATCTTTCTCTGTCATTTTGTTGTTTTTGGTCTAAAACTTGATATATAATTGCTCCACTTTCACCAACAGTGAAACTCCCAAATTCTGTGAAAATGTTTGGTTCTTCAACTCCTCTTTGTGTACAAATACTCTTGATTTGGGCAATAACTTCTTCTGCCATATATTCGTAGTCATAGTCAAAAGCAAGAGTATTTTTAATAGGAAATCCGCCTCCAATATTAAGTGAATCGAGTTCCGGGCAAATATTCTTAAGATCACAATATACAGATACACATTTACTTAATTCGTTCCAATAATATGCATTGTCTCTAATTCCCGTATTTATAAAGAAATGCAGCATCTTAAGAATAAATTTACTGTTCCCTTTAATTTTCTGTTCATAAAAAGGAATGATATCACTATATCTGATACCAAGTCGTGATGTATAAAATTCAAATTTTGGTTCCTCTTCCGCAGCAATCCTTATGCCTAACATGCAAGGTTCCTTGATACATAGATCCAAATCATCGAACTCTTTCTTGTTATCCATTACAGGGATTAAATTTTTCCAACCGTTATTAATTAAATTGGCAATATTTTCGATATAAGTATCCTTTTTATATCCGTTACAAATAATATAAAGATCTTGATTTACAATGCCTTGTTCATATAATGATTCTATAAGATTCAAATCAAAAGCAGAGGAAGTCTCAATATGAATATCATTTTTTAAAGCTTCTTCCATAACAAACGAGAAATGAGAGCTTTTAGTACAGTAGCAATAGTGGTAGTCTCCATTATAATCCACTTTAGCCATTGCAACATTAAACATCTTTTTCGCTCTTTTAATTTGCGAAGATATTTTGGGTAAATAAGTGATCTTTAGTGGTGTTCCGTATTGTTCAATAATGTCCATGATTGGAATATCATGAAAGATTAATTCCCCATTTTCTACTTTGAATTCATCTTGAGGGAATTCAAATGATTGTTCAATTAAGTCAATGTATTTGTTCTTCATTTTACAATTTAACTAAGTTACATTGTTACTATTTTAATAATGTAAGTGAATCGGATTTCTAACGGGGTGCAAATATATTTTAAAAAATGTATTAATGAATAAATAAAAGATTAAATTTTTACTTTTGTATAAATAAGCATTCATTTTATGAGAAAAATAGGCCTCTCAAAAACTGTTACGGGCTATATTATTATTTTGATTTTGTCTCTTTCTGTATCATCATGCAGTACTGTAAAAGTTTTACCTGAAAATGCTACAAGGTTGAAAGGCAATGAAATAGAAATTATCAACTCAAAAAAAATTCATAAAAGTGAATTGGAACCTTATCTTAGACAAAGAGTAAACTCAAACTTTGTTTTTTTTGAAAATCCATTTATCTATGTCTATAATTGGAGTAGTGGCAAGGGAACATGGTGGGATAAGTTTGTTCAAAGTATAGGAAGGGCTCCAGTCGTGTTTGACAGTATATCGGTTCTTAAAAGTGAGGAAAATATTAGAAATTATCTGGAATCTCTTGGCTATTTTGGCACAAGTGTATCTTATGAAACAGTCACAAAAAATCGACAGACTGTAGTTAAATATACAGTCACGCCCGGAAAAAGATATAAAATTAATTCAATAAGTTATGCGATAAGAGACACT
>JAHDRO010000112.1 GCA_018433265.1 Bacteroidales bacterium | reverse complement strand
ACAAATTCAACAAACTGCTCTGTACCTATCTGACTTGTCATGGGATCAACAATTGCTATAACATCCACACCGGCTTTTTTATAAAAGTTACACATGGTTTTGGCAACATCAGTGCAAAATCGCAGTAGAGTGTGAACACGTTGTGGTTCAGTAAGCATTTGCATGAATATATCTGTTCCGCTGAGATGCAGGGCGAGGGTAAAAGGTCCGGTAACAAGAGCGTAGAAAGCAATTTCAGGTTCACTTTTTACAAGTTCTCTTGCAGCATTCATAACAATTCCTATTCTTCCGTCATTCTCAGATGGAATGTCAAGTTCACTTAAATCCAACCCTTCTGCGAGAGGGTGTGAAACAACTGAAGGAGGATTGCTTTCTGTCCAAACAAGGTTACAACCCAAAGCTTCTGCTTCCAGTTGAAGGTCAAACACAACAGGTATACCATCAGCCCTATACAGCTTCACGGCATTTTTTATGCCTTTTACAATAAGCTCTTCTGACTTCAAATAAGTGGCTGCATCTATGCCTGAAATATGTGCAGCATGTACCCCTACAAACGGCACCCAGGGTGGCCTTTCAACTTCTTCGAGTTTCATGGCCTTTTTCAATAATTCTTTACCTGTCATTTTATTCTATTATTTATTACTTGTATCGGAAGTTTCGTGTACAATTATTTATATCGCATTCATCGCATTTATAACCGGTTTTTTTGACATTTTTTCCAATTGCAATAATACCGCTTACAGACTTCAATGGGGTCATTAGTGATGAGGCGTTTAATTTAATTCCACAAGGTTCAGTAGGTAGAAGTGAAAATAGTTTCTGCTGTTCAGCCACATCCCACCCACAATATCCGGGGCTGTAAGGATTGGATAAATGAAGTTCATCATTATCTCTTTTGAACTGTTCTTCAAGCTCTTTAAGAAGAATTTTGTTGACGGCTTCAGGTATTTCGCTACCTATTGCGTCTGTGATAAATTCCTTTAGAATGTTATCCTTTTGAGAGCGCATATAGTGTTCAAAAGCATTTCCGGCAGTAGAGACAAAAACAGCAACACTTTCTGCCCCGGCAAAGGAAGATGCAATCCTGCTTCCCAAATTGAATGTTACAAATCCATGATTCATAAATGACTTATCTATTTCCAAATAATCATCTGCAATCATTTTTACGTTGAAGATTTCAAAGCCGTATTGAGGATTGCAAATCTGGGAAAGGTCAGCCATAATATCCCTGGTTATTTCCAAAAGATACTCTTGATTGCCGGTAACTTTAACCTCTTTGTTTTCTTGACAAAGGCTGTCAATAATTGCGTCGGGCTTAATGGCAAGTTGCGACAAACTAAAAACTTTACTAATCATTTGCCTGTAAATATTGTTTTTAAGTATTGTTGTGCTTTATGGGTATTGTAAAGCAAAATCTTGCTCCTGAAACATATTCAGGGTCAATCCATATCCTTCCGCCAAATTTTTTTACTATTTGAGTACAGATAGCCAGTCCAAGACCTGTTCCTTGTGAAAATTCGTTGAGTTTGCCAAAACGTTCAAAAACGCTGTTAAATTTATTTCTTGGAATTCCACAACCGGTATCGGTTACTGAAAATGTTACAACTTTCTTCTCCTCATCTACAACATATTTTAAAGTTATAGACCCTTTTTCTGTAAATTTATTTGCATTCGTCAGAAGATTGAGGAGTACCTGTATCAGCCTCTGGGTATCCGTTTCGACTATATAACTCTTGCATTCTGGATCAATCACATAATCAATTTCAGGTTTTTTCTGATGCCCGATACTGTTGATTACATGATTGCATATTGACAGAAGATCTGCCTGCTGGTATGTGAAGTGCATCTGATCTGTCTCAAGTCTTGAAATATCGAGCACATCGTTAATGAGAGTCAGCAGTATATCAGAGTTTTTTGCTATCAAGCTGTTGTACTTTGATCTCTCTTCAGGAGAAGGATCTTCTGTGCATAGTAGATTTGAGAATCCGATTATTGCATTTAAAGGTGTTCTTATCTCATGGCTCATATTTGCAAGGAATGCACTTTTGAGCCTGTCAGCTTGTTCTGCTCGTTTCTTGGCTTCAATCAGTTCGGCCTCATGCTCTGTAAGTTGTATTCGGAGTTTTTTGTTTCTCATATAAAGATTGAACATGTTCCACAATAAAAAGAGCAATAATGCAGATGAGGAGGCCAAAATGATTGATATTATTCTGTAATGCTCTACTCTTGGATCTTCATTGTGAATAATAACGCTTTCCTTAGGCAGACGGCTCTTCTTGATATCCATCTTATGGAGGAGATCTTTATCGAATCTATACTCACACAATCCGGTAATAAATCTTACCGAATCGGAATTGCCCTTGTAATATTCTGATATCTGCCGACATATGAGGTCCGCATTTGACTTGTATACAGGTAAATATCCACCCACGGCAACAAGACCGAAACCGGTGCCTGAAATTGTGAATATTGGAACATTTTCATTTGCTTGTCGAAGTTTGAGTAGAGATGTATTTGTCAGGCCTATTCCGTCTTTCTTTGCTCTCCATGTGCCCATAAGAATTACACTGTTTTGTGGTAGTTCTCTCATTATTTGCTGAGCCTCTTGAATTGTAAACTTTCTGCCATCCAAAAGTGTGAGTTTTATTTCAGGGAATTGTTTCATTTCCTTTCTCACGAGAGCTTGAAGTGAAACCCCTCCATAGGTGTTATCTGATACAAAAATAATATTGTCTGTCTTAGGATAAAGTTTTTTGATAAGTTTTATATTGGCAGTCACATCATAATGATTGAGATATCCTCCTCCTTGTCCTATCCTCTTAGCTTTTTCTACAGTATTCACTGACTCGGGAAGCCACTCATGACCAACAGAGTCTTTTGGAAGTTCAATACCATTTACTGAAGCAAAGGCTGAGAAAAAGGGCACTCCTTTTGGGACTGAGTCTTGAGAGAGAAATGAAGCCCATGCCTCCTGACCGAGAAGTATTATAGCCTTGAGATTTGATTTTTGAAACTTATTTAAAGTATTCCTCATTTGATTCTTCCACATGAAAGATTCTTCGCTGAAGCTCTTGCAACCAAGGTCCTCAATGATAATATTGGCTTTTTCTCCTCTTTCTGTTACAATATTTTCGAAATCTGTAATAAAGTCAGACATCCTCTGAGTGTCAGGGTTGTAGGAAGAGATTATAAGATAAATGTCACTGCCGTTATTTTTTTGATGTGAGGCAAATAAGCTGGCAGGGAGAATTAAAAAAACAACTAATAAGAATTTTTTCATTATTTAATAGCCTCCTTTTCCTGTCGGGACAGTGAAAAACTAACAAGTGACAAAGTGCCGCATATTATCATGGTTAATGCCTGTGATTCATGTGAAATAGTAGCAAAGACAATTCCTGTGGTTTGCGATATGCCGTAGACTTGTGCAAGAGCGAGAGTTGTCACAAAATGAAAAGCTCCTATACCTCCCTGTACAGGAATAAGCCATCCAAGGCTTCCGACTACCATGAGGAACAGGGCATCCGTAGCTCCTAAAAAGCCGACCTTGGGAAAAGCATAAATAGTAGTAAGGCTCATTAGCCAATAGCATGTCCAGAGTAAAATTGTTAACAGAATAAACAGCCACTTTTGTTTCATCCTAAAGCCTGAAACAAGCCCGTCAAAAAGACCCTTTGTTATTTTAACAATTTTTTTAAATATAGGATGGCGCTCTCTGTATTTGAAGACAATATAGATAAATATTGCAAAGGCAAGTATAATCACTGATGCCACCAAAATCAGGTTGGAAGAGAATTTTCCCGGAAGTGCGCCGAGTATTTCCTTATTAATAAATGTTCCAAACTGTTCCCATGAAAGGAAAACCACTAAAATTACGAGAATAATCAGAGAGAGCAGATCAATGCTCCTTTCGAGAACCACTGATCCAACAACAGACTCTACTGGTATTCCACTTTTTTTTGCAATTACGCCGCATCTTGCAAGTTCACCTGCTCTCGGTGCTGCGAAATTAGTAAGGTATCCAATGTTGACACCATCCCATGAATCTCTCAGTTTGACAGGTTTACCAAGGGTTTGCATAATCATCCGTCCTCTCACGGCTCTTACAAAGAAAGCCAAAATACTGATTGCCATCGAAGCAAGTATCCACCAATAATTTGTATCCTTTATTCCGTTAAGGAAATCCGACCACTTCACCCCTTTAAATGAAAACCACAGTAAAATACCCGCCAGCGAAAGCAGAAGCAAATATTTAAGAGCGGAGTAGATTTTTTTCATTTATTCGATTAATTGTTCATGGTATCAATTTGTTGCTTTTCGAATCTGGAAATATAATCTTTGGTTTAAATGTAATTGCTTCTTCAGGTGACATGGTGGCATATGCCATTATTATAACAAGATCGTCAATGGCAAATTTATGAGCAGCAGCTCCATTAATTCCAATTTTACCGCTTCCTCTCTCTCCCATAATGACATATGTCTCAATTCTCTCACCATTGTTTATGTTTACTACTGATACCTTTTCGTTTGGATACAGACCAGCCGCATCTGCAAGGTCAGCATCTATAGTAATGCTGCCGATATAGTTAAGATTCGCTTCTGTTACACGAGCTCTGTGAATCTTGGATTTCATTATTTCGAGTTGCATCTCATTTCAATTTAATATTGTCAATAAGTCTTGTATTTCCAGCAAATACCGCAGTCCACATTTGTATATTTTCTGCATCATCCCATCGTGAAACTGGCTGTAAAGTTGCTGAATCTACAATTTCAACGTATTCCACTTCAAGCTGTGGAGAGTTGTTAATTTT
>JAHDRO010000062.1 GCA_018433265.1 Bacteroidales bacterium | reverse complement strand
GGTCCACACCATGTTGCCCAAAAATCTACCAATACGGGTTTGTCTGAGTTAATAACTATTTGATTGAAGTTAGAATCATTGACTGCTATTGCCATAATTAAATTTTTATTAAACCGACGCTAATTTATAACATTGGAATAACTTATCCAAAGAAAATATTACCATGCCTGTTGTGCTTCCCAAACAAAAGTTCTTAACCCTTGCTTTTCAGCTCTATCATCAAGTGACTTGAGTTGCTTAATAAGCTCAGGCAATTTGTCGTCATCTATTATTGTAATTGTTACCATATTTTTTGAAGGCCATGCATGAGTAGAATAATGTGGCTCACCATCTTTGCTGCCACGACCCTGAACATCTTCCCACTTGGTAAAGCCTCTAATGTTGCACTTGTCCAAAATTCCCTGTACTTCGGCATTGTGAGCCTGATTGTACGCTATCATTACTGCTTTCATATTAATTATCAATTATAGATAAATCTTCCGCAAATTTCTTTCTCTTTCTCTTCATATCACCAAAATGGAACGAAGTATAGATACATGGTATTACAATAAGGGTTAAAATAGTAGAAATAGTCAAACCTCCAATGATGGCTATTCCCATTGGTTGCCATATTTCAGAACCTTCTCCTATACCAATTGCCATAGGTATCATACCAAGAATTGTGGTTGTTGTGGTCATTAAAACAGGTCTTAAACGAGATCTGCCACCGCTGATAACTGCCCTTCTGACAGATGCTCCTCTCTCTTTGTTCAGATTAATATAGTCGATAAGTACTATACCATTCTTAACTACTATTCCAACAAGCATTACAGAACCTATAAGTGCAATAATACTTAGAGATGTACCTGTCATCCAAAGTGCAAGAAATACTCCTGTAAATGCAAACGGAAGAGAGAACATGATAATAAATGGATCTCTAAAAGATTCAAATTGAGCTGCCATTACTATATAAACAAGCATTATAACCAATGCAAGTAAAGTGTACAAGTCGTTGAATGACTCCTGCTGATCTTCTACAGATCCAGAAATTTCTGCTGTAATCTGAGGTGGATAGTTAATTTTCGCAAGTTGAGCCTTCATATCCTTTGCAATATCACCTAAAGGACGATTGTAAATTGAACCCGAAACTTTAATAACTCTCTCTCTGTCGAGATGCTCTATTGAAGGCGGAGCGAATCCCTCTCGGACGTCAGCAACTTCAGAAAGTCTTATACCCTTACCTTGGGAATTGTAAATCAAAATATTTTTGATATCATCTATCTCCGACCGATATTTCTTGGAGTTAAGTACAGTAATGTCATATTCATCACCCTCTTCCCTCAAGGTCGAAGCAGTAAAACCATTTATTCTGTTTCTAACAACAGTCGCTGCTGATGTCATCGTTAATCCATTCATGGCTAACTTCTCCCGATCAAAAATGACTTTTAATTGAGGTGAATAGTCCTCTCGACTAAGCTGAATATCTCTCAAACCTGCAGTATTCTCCATTATCTGTTTTATCTGATTGGCTGTTGCCTCAGCATCGGTCATATTGTACCCTATAACATCTACTTCAAATGTTGAGCTTCCCATACCCACTGCAGATGAAGAACGTCCTCCTCCAGGTGACACTGTAGATTTGTAGACTTCAGGAATATTAGCAAGATCCTGCCTCATTTCATCAGATATCTCAAAAATACTTCTCTCTCTCTCGGTAGCGTCAGAAAGTCTGATGGTATATGATATAAGATTAGTCCCAGAAGCGGTCATAGAAGAGAAAATATTTGAACCATCTGAAGGTCCGTATGTTGATTGAATAACCTCGATTTCAGGATATTTTTCTTTCCACAACTGGTACAAATAATCATTCATGACTTTTGTCTGCTCTACTCTTGTACCTACAGGAAGTTCAACTGTCACACCAATTCTTCCATTGTCTGTATCAGGGAAAAAGTCTGTACCTACAACTTTCAAAAGAAAGAGGCTTCCAATGAACATTGCAAGAGCACTACCAATAACTAAAAATCTATTTTTCAGCGCCCATTGCAAAAATTTCTCATAACCTGAATCAAGAGCTACTAATCCCTTTTCAATTGGACCATAAACTATATTAAACCATCTGCTTCTGCCAGGATCTGCCTTGAGCATTTTCGCACAAAGCATAGGTGTAAGACTCAAAGCCACAATCATTGAAACAGTTATAACAATTGTAACTGTCCATCCCAATTGTTTGAAAAGGATACCTGCAAGTCCGGAGACCATGGTGAGTGGGAAAAAAACGGCAATAATTGTGAGGGTAGATGCGATAATTGCAACAGCAACTTCATTTGTAGCATAAATAGCCGCATCTTTTGGTTTGCTGCCTCGCTCCACGTGTTTCGTGACATTCTCCAGCACAACAATCGCATCATCCACCACCATACCAATAGCTATTGACAGGGAACTTAAAGATATAATATTAAGCGTATTACCAGAAACCATCAAGTATATGAAAGCGGCGATAAGTGAGACAGGAATAGCAAGAATAATAATAAATGTCGCTCTCCATCTACCTAAAAAGAAAAGAACCACAATCATGACAAACAGACCGGCAAGTAATACTGTTTCTGTCAACGAACCTATACTCTTCTTAATAAAATCAGATGTATCCATCACGATGTCGAGATGTATGTCAGGAGGAAGTGATGACTTGATTTCAGGAAGTTTTTCATTAATTCTATTCGCTATATCAACAACATTGCCTCCTGATTGCTTTTGCACAACTATCATTGCACCTCTCTGTCCATTTATTGTAACCTCCTGAACTCTTTCCTTAAGAGTGTCCTTTACTTCGGCAACATCTCTGACATAAATATTCCGTCCCATGTAACTGCCTACAATCAGATTTTGAATCAAGTCGCTCTCTTCAAATTCTCCATCTACTCTTACAGAATATGTCTCTGAACCAACATCTATATCACCTCCAGGTACATTTCTGTTTTCCATTGCAATGACATTGGCTAGTTTTTCATCAGGGATACCGTAAGCCTCCATTTTTTTAGGATCTGTTCTGACCTGAATCTCTCGCTGAGGAGCACCTGTAATAAAGGCGGAAGCTACACCATCAATTCTATTTAGAGGATTGGCAACTTTTTCGTCCAATATGTTGTACAATCCCTGAATGCTTCTGTCTGTTCTGGCTGATATAAAGAAAATAGGCATCATATCTGCACTGAACTTAAAAATAACCGGCTTTTCAGCCTCTTCAGGCAAATAGGTAGCTTGCATATCAATAATGGATCTCATGTCATTCACCGCCTCGTCCATGTTTGTACCATACTCAAACTCAAGTGTGATGAGTGACACATTATCTTTTGACACAGAACTTATCTTCTTCAATTTGGAGACAGTACTCAAAGATGTTTCAAGTCCCTTTGTAATATTAGTTTCTATATCTGCTGCACTTGCTCCTGAATAAGTAGTCATGACTGTAGCCATGTTCATTTCAATATCAGGAATAAGATCTATAGAAAGCCTTGAATATGAAAAAAGTCCCAATACCACAATCGCCACAAAAATTAGTGCCGTTGTGACCGGTTTCTTAACTGCACTTTCGTATAATTTCATAAGTTACTCGTTTTTATTAAGGTCAAGATTTGTATCAACAACTTTAACTTTAGCTTGATCCACAAGCCTGGTAATACCTGCTACAACCACTTTTTGACCAAGTTCCAAACCACTTTTTATCTCATAAATAGAACCAACCCTCTTGCCTACATCTACTTTTGTATACCTTACAATATCCCCATCGAGAACATATACATATTTGTCATTTGTTCCCACCTGTTTAATTACTGACTTGTCAGGAACTACAATTCTATCTTTGGAGCCAAAATCTACCGTAGCACGAGCAAACATACCCGGGCGAATGTCCAAATTGGGATTTGGAATACTGACCTGTACCTGAAATGTTCTCGTTGTGGGATCAATTGTAGGATAAATAAGACTGACTTTCCCGGGGTACTTCCTTCCATTATATACATCAAGAGCTATTTGAACAGGAGTTCCAATCTTAACCTGTGGAAAGTATTCTTCTGAAATATTTATCAAAATCTTTACAGGCTGTATCTGCATGACAACCAGTATCGGCATGGCTCCTACCATGTCTCCATTGTCATAATTTCTTTGTGTTACAACTCCATCAATTGGAGAAAAAAGTTGAGTATTTTTATAAAGATTGCTAATATTTTGTTCAGCAACATCCACCTGAGTCTTTATTTGATCATACTGCTGTTGTGAGATACCTCCCGCTTTGTAGAGTTCTTCTGTACGAGCCAGATTAACCTTTAAGTTCTCGAGTTGAATTTTGGCCTGTGAATAGTTGACACTCTCCATCTGAACAAGCAGCTGACCTTTCCTGACATGTGAGCCAACATCTACCATTATCTTTTCAACTCTTTGAGAGGCTCCACTTGCAATATTGTTTTTTACAAATGGTTCGATATTACCGGTAAACTCCACTTGCTGAGGAACCATTTGTTTTACAGTTTCAGCGACCTTTACCTCCACCACTTCAGGTGCAACAGCAGCATCGTCTGCACCCTTTTTCTGTTTGTCAGAAGAGCAAGCGACTGACAAAAATATTAAGCTTAAAGCCAATAAAATAGATCCCTTTTTCATATGTGTTTTATTATTTATAATTTTTCAATCCCCAAGACTTTTTCAAATTCGTTCTTAGCCTTCAAAAAGTCATATAGCGTTTTATTAAGGTTAAGCTCTGATGTTGTGAGAGACACTTCTGAGTCATTCAGTTCCAATACTGTACCTATCCCCGTTTTATACCTTACCTTCGCTATTTCATATCCTTTGATAGCCTGTGCAACAGCCTCTTTGTCAGATTGAAGCTGAACTTTTGCTCTCTGCATTGCATTGATGGCATTCTGAGCAGTTAATGAAAGACTGCTTTCCAAAAGATCTTTTTGAAGTTCCAGTTGTCTAATTC
>JAHDRO010000370.1 GCA_018433265.1 Bacteroidales bacterium | reverse complement strand
TATTGCATGGTATTCTCAATACTTATGACATCTCTGATACTTTCTACCACACAAATAATTGAGTGATCCCTTCTACTGTCCGCACAAATTTCACAAACATCATAATCAGAAATCATAAAGCAATCCCTGCAAAATTTGGATTCCTTACTGAGACGAATAATAGATTGGCCAAATCTCTCGACATTTTCTTTGGGCTGTTTAAGAAGATGCATGGCAAAACGCAAAGCACTTTTACGCCCAACACCTGGAAGTGAGGATAACTCTTCCACAGCATCTTGAAGCAGTCTTGAAGGATAATTATGATATAACATCTATGCCAGACCTTTTGACGAATTGTAAAAGTCGACAGCCTTCCTCACAGAACCATGCTTTAGAAGAAGCGATTTAGCAAATTCGTAATCATTTGATTCAATCTCTTCCATAATCATCCTGGTGCCTCTGTCTATGAGTTTTGCATTTGTAAGCTGCATGTCTACCATTTTGTTACCCTTTATGTGACCGAGTTTTATCATGGAAACAGTTGAAATCATGTTTAAAATCAGTTTTTGAGCTGTACCCGATTTCATACGTGTACTTCCAGTGACAAATTCAGGACCTACCACAGCCACAATAGGGATATCGACTTCAGTAGCCAGTGGAGAATCGGGATTACATGTTACACATGCTGTGAGTATTCCTCTTTTTTTAGCCTCTATCACAGCACCTAAGACATAAGGAGTAGTGCCTGAGGCAGCGATACCAATAACTACATCGTCCTGGTCTACACCATATTGCTGCATATCTTGCCAACCACCCTCAAAACTGTCCTCTGCCGCTTCTACCGCCTTTCTGATAGCTTTGTCTCCACCTGCTATAAGCCCTATCATGAGATCATAAGGGGCCCCAAAAGTTGGTGGAATCTCAGAAGCATCAAGTATGCCAAGTCTTCCGCTCGTTCCTGCTCCCAAATAAAAAACACGACCTCCATTTTGAATGCGTGGAACAATATTCTCAACCAATTTCTCAATCTGAGGAATACACTTTTCAACAGCATACGGCACAGTTTTATCTTCTCGATTAATGTTTTCAAGAAGTTCTCTTGTAGACATTTTTTCAAGGTCACTGTAATTCGATGGCAATTCTGTTATCTTCATATTTTAAATTAATTACATATTCAAGTGCTAATTAACAAGACCCTCTATCGGAGATTTGAGAATCTTGCCAAGTATAACTCCATATTCCGAAGCAACTTCTCTGATTTCATCCTGATAATAAAAGGCTACAGACCCTACAATGTTAAGAGAATAATTTTTATAGTCATACTGAAGAATATTACGGGTAATGAAATCACCGAAACATTTATTCAATAATCTCTTGACATAAGGGTTATCTCTATTTTCATGAACAAATGGGGAGAATGAAGCAAGAAATCTGTTTGGATAAGGCTGTTTATAAACTTTTTCCACAATTGCTCCATAATCGAGACCGAAACGTTCATCAAAGCATGCCCTCAGGTCTTGAGGTATCTGCCTTTTAAGATAATCTGAGATAAAGTTTTTGCCAATAACGGCACCGCTTCCTTCATCGCCAAGAATAAACCCACATGCAGGAACATTATCCACGATTTTGGTTCCATCATAAAAACAGGAATTACCTCCTGTACCGAGAATGGCAGCAATCCCCGGTTCATGCCCACAAAGAGCCCTTGCAGCAGCAAGAAGATCTGTAGATGCAAAGACCTTTATATCATCAAAAAGCGCTTTAAAACAAATGCTTAGATTACCTGTCTTTTCGGGAGTAACCCCTGCACCATAAAAATTCACCTCACTTACTTTAACGTTTGATGGTATATTAGGAAGAAGATTTTCCTTAAATTCTTCAATTATTTCATCATCTGTCTGATAATAAGGATTAATTCCGGGTGTGGTAAAGCCTTTGACACTCCTGTCACTTCCAACAGCTCTCCAGTCAATCTTTGTTGAGCCACTGTCTGCAATTAAAATCATGTCGTCTTTTATTATTGAAATTTATACAATAGCCTGGCAAAAGTACGTTTTTTGATATTTTATTGCAAACATCAACCTAATTTTTCACAGAAACTGCTGATAGTTTTAGCCAATGCAGGTAACCAATACAAGATGAGATCAAATAGACAATATATAGAAGCACTGTTGGATAAAGAGCCTGACTTGCATAGAGATAAATTGCAATAGCGTTGTTTATTATCCACACGATCCAATTTTCAGAATGACGCCCTATTACCCAATAGGTAGCCAACAGGCTCAGAACAGTTATCAAAGAGTCAATGTACGGCATTGGGTCTGAACTGAATTTAACCAGTGAAAATGAAATAATCACATAAAAAATTAAGGAGCAGATAATTGAAATAACTAATTTATTTCTTTTCAACTTTACTACTTTCGGAGCATTCTTGTCATCAGCTCTACTCCATGCAATCCAGCCGTAAACACTCAT
>JAHDRO010000120.1 GCA_018433265.1 Bacteroidales bacterium | reverse complement strand
TCTCAATAAGGTCAGAAGTTTTTAAAAGGGTTAGTACAGACCTATCACTGTCGTGAGTCAATAAATCACCCTCATTTGCAATTCTTTTGGTGTATATTGAATATTTTTCAAATCTCCTCATAGTGGCAAAAGAGACAACCGATACAATAATAAGAGGAATCAGCAAAATGTACCCCCCCGAAATCTCAGCAATCAGAAATATGGCAGTCATCGGAGCCTGCATCACTCCTGCCATAAGTCCTGCCATGCCGGCAAGGGCGAAATTAGCCTCTGGAATTCCATATCCTCCGACAAGATTTATAAAACGGCTGAAAACAAATCCAAGCAATCCTCCAACGACAAGTGTAGGGCCAAATGTTCCTCCTACTCCTCCACCTGAATTAGTTAAAGACATTGCTAAAACTTTGAAAACAAGTACAGCAAGAAAAAAAACAGGTACAGCCCATTGATTATTAAATACATTACCAAAAATATTGGTTTTTATAGCAGAATTTACATCATTATTTAATAGAGCAGTAAGAGAATCGTAGCCCTCTCCATAAAGTGGAGGAAAGAGTAAAATCAATATTCCAAGAGCAAGAGATGTAATAAGCCACCTTGTATATGGATTTTTTACCAATTTTATCTTATCTTCAATAAAAAGCGCTGTTCTCATAAAATAAAGAGAAAAAAATCCACATACTATACCCAAAATAATATAAAAAGGTATATTGTGCATGCTGAACATCTGGATACTGTTGCTAAATACAACTGATTCCCCCAGAAATAGAAATGATACAGTAGTGGCAGTGACTGTTGAAACCAGTAAAGGGACTATTGAGGTCATAGATACATTAAACATCAATACCTCAAGAGTAAAGAGAATTCCTGCAAGTGGAGCTTTAAAAATGCCGGCTATTGCACCAGCAGCTCCACAACCAAGGAGAATTGTCATGTTTTTATAAGAAAGACCCAGCCTTTGAGCAAGATTTGAACCTATAGCTGCTCCTGTATAAACAATTGGAGCTTCTGCACCGACTGAACCACCAAAACCTATAGTAAATGAACTTGATACAAGAGAGCTCCAAATATTATGCTTCTTAATTTTTGAATCATGTTTGGCAATAGCCTGCAAAACTTTTGTAACACCGTGACTGATATTATCCTTTACAACATATTTTACAAATAAAAGTGAAAGAAGCATACCAATGCCTGGATATAGCAAATAGAGCCAACTGTCTGAAGAACCACTGAACCAGCCTTTGAGAAGTTGGCTTATAAAACGAATTGAATATTTTAAAAATACTGCAGCCAATCCGCTGCAAAACCCGACAATTAATGCCAAGAAGAGCAACATATTACTCTCAGGCATCTCTTTTATTCGATCCTTGATTTTAATGGTATGTGATAAAAAAAAAGTCATTATATTTTAGACACGAAAGTACAAAAAAAAGGGCGAATAACTACCCAGCCTTGTATAAGTAAATATAATAAAATCTGTTAGTCGTCTGAATCCTCCTCTTCAGAGAAAGCAGGAGATGCATCATCGTCAGGAAATTCATCAGGTTCATCAACTTCATCTTCAGCATAACCTGAACCAAAAAGTCCTTGCTCCGCATCTTCATAATCATCAATCTTCACGTCAATTTTGACAAGATAAATTGCATCAGAAACTTCAAGTGAAATTGCATAAAAAAAAGTACCGTCAGGTTTGTCCACTTTGAAGATTTCACCCATATAATCGGTATAGCCTCTTGGATATTTTTCCTTAAACGCTGCCATAAGCTCAGGACTCATATTTGCATAGCTTATAACTGCTCTTCGTTTTGCAGAATTCATTTTATTAGTGTTTGTCTTTTTATCCATTACCGTAAAGTGAGTTCATTGTTGTTTGGGCTGCAATTATAATGCAAATTTTTATATTAAGTCAAATTTTATCACTTTTTCTTGAAAAAAATGACCTTTGTTTTTTTCTGTTTATCAAATCTCTTTCCACATATATGTTTTTCATTGTTTTAGGGTCAATTCCAGCATAAAATGCCACTGATGATCTTGTCATAGGTGTAGGTGTAAAATCCTGGACTTGATCAAGCCTGATTCCTCTTAATGCAGG
>JAHDRO010000363.1 GCA_018433265.1 Bacteroidales bacterium | reverse complement strand
ATGAGGCATGTCAAAGGCTGACAGATGTCCCAAAGTTGAAGGGAGTATACCACGGGATCAATATTAAATTGATGAAATGTACCGGGATGAGAGAAGCAAGGGAGATGGTCTCTTTGGCCAAAGCATTGCACATGAAACTGATGATTGGGTGTATGACTGAAACATCCTGTGCCGTTTCCGCTGCTGCCCAGTTAGCACCTGAAATGGAGTGGGCTGACCTTGATGGTAATCTTCTAATTGCCAATGATGTTTTTAAGGGCATGACGGTTGTGGATGGAAAAGTTACTTTAAATGAAAAGCCCGGTATAGGGATTGAAAAAATATAATTTTTGGGGATTATGGCAAGTTTAAGAAAAATCAAGAAAGATATAGAGTACCTTTTCACTGAAGTTATTTCTGACTGCTGGACGTATTTGTATTTCAATAAGGGTAAAAATGAAGATAAAATAGCAGAAATAATTAATGATGCAATTGATTTGAGAAATGATCTCTTTAAGAGGATAAATCACTATGACAGGAAAAATGCAAGGAAGACTTTTCAAGAGATAAATTCAGATCTTTTAAAAGGAGTTGACGAACTATTTGTTCGGGTTAGTAAACTTAACGAGGCTAAATAATCGGCTTTTTCAGACAACTGACAAAGAGCAGGTGCTTTCATGCTTAAGTTGAAGTGCCAGCTCTTTTTCTCTGCCTTGACAAAGTTTGTTTAACAGGTTATGGAAGGCCGTTCCATGGTTATGGTACTTGAGATGACAAAGTTCATGAAGAATTACAAAGTCAATGAGTTCGGCCTTTAGCCTGATTAATTGAATGTTGAGATTTATATTCCCTTTGTTTGAACAGCTGCCCCAATTGGTTTTATTATTTTTAAGAAATAGTTTAGTGTAGCTGAATCCGTTTTCAGAAGCAAGGAATTCGCACCTTTGTGGAAGATAGTCGGCAGCCTTTCGTCTGATAACAACCATTGTGGCATTTAGTACTGCCTCTTTGCTGCAGCTTTGTGGAAGATTAACTTCTGTGACTTCATTTAGATAGCGAATTAATATTTTGCCCGGTATCGATTTTTCTCTGCAGGACATTTGCTGATATATCACCTTGCCGTTTACAAGTTGAAGTTTTTGCCCTTCACCTATAGGGATAATTCTGGCAAGTTGTTTATCTCTGTTTTTTTGAATTGTGGATAGTATCCACTCTTCTTTAGCTTTAATAAATTTTTCTGCTTCTGAGAAACTTGTGAGATAAGGAATAGAAACTCTTACTCCTTT
>JAHDRO010000256.1 GCA_018433265.1 Bacteroidales bacterium | reverse complement strand
CGCCAACGGCATTCATGATCTTCACCAGCTTTTCGTTTCTCTTGGCAACCGTAGGTCCGAGTTTATTGCTGTTGACATCAATATCATCGAATAGGCCTTTAAAGTCTTTTTCGCTCGGCATACCTTTGGCAGAATCTTCAATGTTTTTGAAAACACGGCTCAGCGTTTCGTTGAGGTTAGGATCGTTTTTGGCGTTACGGCGCACATTCTCAAAAAGCTCGGAAGGCAGTATGTAAAACCCCTTATCCTTCACGGTTTCGCTTCTTCCGAATTCGGCTTCCTCGTCGGAAATGCTTGCATAATCGAAGTCGGGATTTCCAGCCCGCCGTTCTCCTTCGTTAATGTAGGAAGTGAGGTTTTCAGATATGAAGCGGTAAAACAGCATACCTATCACGTACGATTTGAAATCCCATCCATCAACACTGCCTCTGAGGTCATTGGCTATCTGCCATATCGTGCGGTGAAGCTCGTCGCGTTCTTGTTCTTTGGTCATAATAGTGAATTAATTTTTTAGTTTTTTAAAACCATATTTTCTTTCTCGCTTCTCAAATGCTTCTTTGCCCCCTTCCAGAATTTCGCAAACATGTTCTCTTATTCCTTGAGATTCAAGAGTTATAGCGATGTTTTTGTTGAGAGATTTGGTATCTTCTAAAGCCCCATTAATATATTGAAACTTAATGTTGTTTTTATTTAAACAGTTATTTCCGTTTTGATTGGCAACAATAACATTTTCGGCATCGGCGCTAACAACAACGTTTGGGTTGTGTGTTACAATGATTATTTGTCTCTCTTTTTTCTTCGTTTTAAGATATTGTACCAATTCATTATAGATGGCACGATTATCCAAACTATCTTCTGGCTGGTCAATTAGAATAGGACATTTTTTTGTACTGAAATCCAATAATAATTTTAGTATTACAAAAGCCTGCTTCCCTTCAGACATTTCAGAGAATGTGTCATTTTGATACGATAATTCGTAAGAAATATCAAACCAATTTTTTATAAGTAATTCATTTACTACATTTTCATTGGTATTATAGTTCTTGTAATCTATTTCTTTATTTAGTGCTTTGGATAGGAATACTTTGCATTGAGCAGAGGTATTTGTTTCATATTGATTTATAAATGTTTCCATAAAATCCTGCCTGTCATTTCCTCTTCTGTTTAACTTACTTTCTAAAAAATTCCTAAGATTTTGCTTTTGAAAGTTCATTTTAAGAGTAATTTTAATGCCATCAAATTCAACAGACAGATTTTCAACGACATTTTGTGTATTAGATTTATAGGTTAAGTGGTCATCAATAATGCTTTGTAATGTATTATTTTTTTGCGTATTTAAATTGGTTATTTGTTTTTCAAGTTTGGTAATCTCTTGCAGTTTATTGTTTTCTTCCTTCAATTTACTCTGGACATCATTTAATTCTTTATGGTCATTATAATATTTTGTTACCATAACAAATACATTGTTCTTCTTTATTTCATCTATTTTAGAATTGTGTTGTACTTTACCTTCATTAGTTGATTTTTCAAATTGCTCAACAATTTCCAACCATTCTTTTTCTGTTTTTATTGTTAAGTTTTTGAAGTATCGAATTAATTCATAATTATTTAGAGAATAAGACAGATTGTCAAATCCATTTTCAGCGGGATAAGAATTATGTATTGGAGTAGTTATTTTCATTCTTTCAAACAACTTCAAATCATTTTCTGCCTGTGAAATAATAAGTTCGCTATCTGATATATCCTTAAGTAATTTCTTATATGTTTCCAACTCTTCCTGGGAAGTTTGGCTATTTTTATTTAAATCACTGATTTTTGAGCTTAATCTGGTTATTTCCGTTTCGACGCCTTTTTTATCTCCTTTTTCTTTAAGTTGATCTTGTAAACTTTCAATGTCCGATTGATTTTGAAAGATTTCCAATATATTTTTGGCTATATTTTTTTTAAGTATTTCATTTTGAATTTTGTATTCCTCCAGTATTTTATTTTCATCCCTATTACGGATAATGTTCTGAATTAATTTATTGGTTTCTTCTTCATTTTTAGCAATTTCATACATATAATTTTGAGGGAAGAAATCAATATCTCTGCTTGCCGTCTCTTCGCCATCTTTCCATTTTACAGAAACACCAATTAAATGACTGTTTACAAATTCATCATTGGATTCAATTTTGCTGTAAATCTTTTTAGCAATTGCCTTAAGTAAGGTTGATTTACCTGTTGAACGGCCACCAATAACTGTATTTAGATTTTCGTTAAAATAAATTTTTTCATTCCAAAAGTCATCTTCATTTAGAATTACAGAATCAATTACTTGATAACCGCTTTTTTCTTCGGGTTTTGATTCCTGAATTTTCACTCGTTCCTCTGGTTCAAAAAGAATTTGCTTTAAACCTTCAAATGTAGTGTCTGCCTTAATCCAACAATTTTGTTTTAAAGCATATTCGTTTATGTTATGATTATCAGAACATAAAATCATAGGCACTATAAAACCAATATTTTTAAAGACAATCTGTTTATAACTCTTTATATCGTCAATTTTTCCAAGTTCTAAAATATCAATACAATTTGATAAGATTCTTTGTTTTTGTTGCATTTTAACAACTAAATTGTTTGTTATATTTTCTAAAGTATTGGTTTTCATTCCTGCGTGAATAGTTGTTATCCCTCCTAATTCGTGAATGATATCACAAGTGTCAATTAAATCACAAACAATATTTTCCAAACCTCCTTTTTGGGCAATATCAGCAAGTGTTATTCCTAATTTACCTTGTAAAGTAGTCCAAATACTTGAAATGTCTGAATTTTCAGGGAAAATGCCGATAAAATGAATTGATTCTTTTCCTCCAAGTTCCGAACAAAATTCTATGCCTGCAAAAACAGTAATATTTTTTTCTTTGCCTAATCTTTGCAACTCCTGTATTTTTAATACATCTATTGTATGGTGATCGGTAATTGCTACTGCTGCAATATTGCTTTCGGCTAATTTGTCAACTAATTGTTGATTTGTAACTGATTTATTTTGGTAGTCGTATGAAGCAGGTGTGTGAAAATGTAAATCCCATTTACGCCATTCAGAGCCTCTTGACAAGCTTCCCATAAATTTATTTTTTTAGAGTTTTATTTACTATTTCCAATGCCTTTCCTGCCAATTCTTTTCGTTGTCCGATATTTCTAGAATTTTATCTGTAGACCAAAATGCGAGCAATGAGGTTTCGTCATTCGAGCATAATTTGCACAAGAGCAATTACTTACTAAGGTTTCGATATCCGATTTCAAGATTCAATTTTACAACCTATCGCATTGCATAGCCTTTCATCTCCGATTTTATGGGCGAACAGCATCCTTTGTTATGTTTTCTTACTTTTTATTTTACCTATATAGCAAAGATAAACAATCATTCACAAATTGAATAAAGTGAAAAGAAAAGATTTTCAACCAAAAAAGACAAAGAAAATATTCATTTTTGACAACTTGTGTCAGAAAGAACAAAGCAACCCAACAGAGTTGTTTTTTGAATGTATAGAATTTTAGGTTTTTTTGTACTTGTCATGGGCATAATGAATTATGAGACACCGGACGGCAAAGCGTTTTATATGATTTTCGGCCGTTTTGTGAGGGATACTCAATTTTTTGCCCAACGCGCGACCAACGCCGAACATTGTAAGTTTTTTAACAAAAAAAGCAGTAGCACATTGCATTGTACTACCGCTTTTTACTTATTTTTGATTAAGACTTGTTTCTGTGTTTACTTTACTTCCTCAAAAATAATGACATGTGAATATCAATTGATTACAGGTTTGTGGTACAAATATGGTATCTGAGTTGCATATACAAAATATCGGTTAGATTGTCGTTTTTAATCGGTTTTGTTCATTTTGAGACGCTGTTCATTGTCAATGAACATATAGAGGTCATGAACAAACTATGCACTAGCCTCAATAACTGCATCGGGATGTTTGCGGCAATTATCTAATACCGATCTACAAAATCTCACAAAATCCTCATAACTTCCATATCCGTTAGAAGGGTTGAATGCTCTGTATTTATCCGGATTAACAACCAGTTCACTGATACCTTTCTCGAGTGGCGCAATCATCTGTGAAGCTGTACTAATCCCAATCTCCTCCGGTCTCCATAAAACTTCGTACAATCCGGCTGCCTTAGCCATATTGTTGAGATTATGGGTAATGTTAAGAGAAGAGAGCCTTGCTTCCTCAAAATCATCTTTGAGTTGCTCCAATTCTTCCTTTACAGCTTGCAACTTCGTATATGTGGCATCTATATCTGCTCTGCTTTTCTGAGTGTCAAAGCCGTTTTTGAATAGGTATATGTCTAAGCTCATGGTGTTACTCTATTTTACAGATTGATATTGGCGTATAATATGTGCTAATAATACACCACAAAATTACTAAATATTTGAGAAACAGAGATTATATCATTGCTCGAAAAAATTATCCTACTATTGCATTTACGTTATGTTGCAAGAAGCAAAGCAAAATAGTAGAGCATTTGCGCAACAGAGAATAATGCAGGATGAGACAGATCGTATTTTGCTAATTTTCAGAAAATTTAGTACCTTATGAGTAGTACTAATTTTTAAATTATAGACATGATTTACGGATACATTAGAGTTAGCAGCGACAAACAAACTGTCGAGAATCAACGATTTGAGATAAATAATTTTTGTGGACGAGAGAAGCTTAATATTGACGGTTGGATAGAAGAAACCATCAGTGGAACAAAAGCATACAATAAGCGTGAGCTTGGTAGGCTTTTGAAAAGGATAGAGAAAGACGATTTAATTGTCTGTGCCGAATTATCACGCCTCGGACGTAACCTCTTTATGATAATGGAAATACTCAATATTTGCATGAATAAAGAATGTAGAGTATGGACAATCAAGGATAATTACCGACTTGGAGAAGATATCCAAAGTAAGGTTCTTGCTTTTGCTTTTGGGCTTTCTGCTGAGATAGAAAGAAATCTGATTAGCCAAAGAACAAAAGAGGCTTTGGCACGAAAAAAAGCAGAGGGGATAATACTTGGGCGACCGAAAGGACGAAAAAGTGATCCTGACAAGTATAAGTTATCAAGTAAGAAAAGATTAATATCAGAATTACTTGATACTGGTATATCTCAACGTAAGATCGCTAAAATATGCAAGGTTGATAGAAACACTTTATCACGGTTCATCAAAAACGCCTTGACTGAATGAACTTAAACGAGCGTTTTTGTGCAGCAAAACGCGACTGCCAACACTTTTATTTCAGAAAATAGTTGGGTAATTTTGTCACCAATAGAGAAACGTATCAAAGACAAGATTGAGTCCGTAGGTATCCCACTCAAGAATTGGGATATCAATATCTATCGAGGTGTTCTTACTGGTTGTAATGACGCCTTTATAATAAATGAGTCTAAGCGGAAGCAAATTCTTAACAATTGTCTTGATGAAAGTGAGCGGCACCGAACGGCTGCACTTATACGACCGATTCTTCGCGGACGGGATATAAAACGATATGGCTACGACTGGGCAGATTTGTGGCTGATAAATACTCATAACGGAGTTAAAGAACGGAGTTTACCCAAAATAAATATTGAGAATTATCCAGCAATAAAAGCACATTTAGATGTCTATTGGGATAAAATAGAAAAAAGAGCAGATCAGGGAGACTCTCCATACAATTTGCGAAACTGCGCTTATATGGAGGATTTTTTGAAGCCAAAAATTGTATGGAAACGAGTTGGCTCAATTTTACGATTCTCTTATGATGAAGACGGTTCTATGGCATTGGACAGCACTTGCTTTGCAACAGGTAATTACATAAAGTATTTAGTTACAGTATTAAATTCTAAAATGGGAAATTATTTACTGAGAGATGCTCCGAAAACAGGAACCGGAGATCTACTTGTTAGTGTACAAGCTGTAGAGCCTATAAAAGTTCCTATCCCAACAGAAGAAATTGAAGATAGATTTAGTTTATATCTACATCAGCAATTAAATGACTTTTCTGTAAATAGAGAAACTGCCATAAATCACGACATTTATACTCTTTATAATTTGAATGATGAAGAAATTGAATATATTGAAAACAATGTAGATCACATAGGCTAAATAACCGTTTTGCATTCGTTTTCAATTATTT
>JAHDRO010000215.1 GCA_018433265.1 Bacteroidales bacterium | reverse complement strand
ATTGGCTGCATTTAACTTTCTTCAGTACGCGATTCTATTCCCTGAATCTTTGCAGGCTGCCGTTGAACAGGTAACAATTGCCATGCAGTCCGCCAACCCGGCCGGAGCCGAAGCCATGGAAAGATATCAGGCCAAACTTCCTCAAATTATTACTGTTACTACGTTTTTCTATTACACTGTTTTCGGACTGATTGCATCTGCAATTATTGCAAATTACACTAAAAAAGAAACTTTTCCTACTGACAACTATCAGCAAACATTATAAATTTATAATGGATCTCTCGATAATTATATCTGTATACAACGAAGAGGAATCTCTTGTAGAACTTATACCATGGATAGAAAAAGCCCTTTACGGCAAACGTATTGATTATGAAATAATAATAATCGACGATGGAAGTACTGATTCTTCATGGAAAGTTATCGAAGATTTAGCAAAAAAATATCCTTCATTGATTCGGGGAATTTGCTTTAGAAGAAATTATGGCAAATCGGCAGCTCTTTTCTGTGGATTTGAAGCTGCCAGGGGGGATGTAGTTATAACTATGGATGCAGATCTTCAGGATAGTCCTGAAGAGATTCCTGCCCTCTTCGATATGATTAATTCAGGTCAGTATGATATTGTCTCAGGATGGAAAAAGAAAAGAAAAGACAACCTTTTAGCTAAAAATATTCCTTCAAAAATATACAATGCTACTGCAAGGATGGTTACAGGAATAAAACTCCATGATATGAACTGCGGTCTAAAGGCATACCGAAAAGAGGTGGTTAAAAATATCGAAGTCTTTGGAGAAATGCACAGATATATTCCTTACATAGCTAAAAATGCAGGATTCACAAGAATCGGAGAAAAGGTTGTGATTCATAGACCCAGAAAGTTCGGAAAAAGTAAATTTGGTGTGGATAGATTTATGAACGGATTCCTGGATCTTCTTACTTTGTGGTTTCTGTCAAAATTTGGAAAAAGGCCAATGCATTTTTTTGGTCTGATAGGAACTCTGACATTTGTTATTGGAGCTATTACCTCAGTCTGGCTAATCGTTGAAAAAATTTCCGCGCAGTCCAAAGGTCTTTATTACAGGGCTGTTACAGACCAGCCTCTGTTTTATATATCTTTGGTAGCACTTATTGTGGGGTTACAATTGTTTCTTGCAGGTTTTGTCGGAGAACTCGTTACGAGAAACAGCAGCGAAAGAAACAACTATAAAATCAAAGCCACAATATAAATTTACAGGAGCATCAATTTTCCTCAATATGCTTCTGTTCGCCGGCAAGTTCGCCAAAAGTGTTTTCATCAATCATTTTACAGGAACCATTGAAAAGACCACCATCTTCAATAAAAATTCGCTGGCAGAATAGATCACCTGTTATTGAACCACTTTTCTTCAAGCCAAACGTCTCTCTGACTACTACTTTACCCTGCAGTGTTCCCCAAATGTCACAACTTCTACTTATCACATTGCCGATAAGTTTACCGGATTCACCTATCACAAGCTTGCCTGTGGTATTAAGATCTCCTTCAAAATATCCATCAATTCTTATGTCACATGAGGAAATTAATTTTCCACGAAACTCTGTCCCCGCAGAGATTCTGTTGACCTCGTTTACCTGTGTAACTGATTCCACCTTAGACATATTGTAAATTATTAATAATTATAAATGAATGACCTCTCCATGAGCAGCAGCTGCAGCTTCCATAATAGCCTCGCTCATAGTTGGATGAGGATGAATTGAATGAACTATATCTCTCGCTTTAACTCCCAGTGATCTTGCAACGACAATGCCAGAAATCATCTCTGTAACGTTAGCACCGATAAGATGAGCACCCAATATACTATCACTTGCAGCATCAATAATAAGCTTTACAAAACCATCTTTTTCTCCTGATGAGGCTGCCTTGCCTGAGGCTGTAAACGGAAATTTCCCGACTTTATAGTTGATTCCGGATTCCTTGACTGCTTTTTCAGTCATTCCTACAGATGCAATTTCGGGAGAAGTATAGGTGCAGGCAGGGAAATTATTATAATCGAGAGGTTTAGGGTCTAATCCGGCAATTTTTTCAACACAGCAAATAGCTTCAGCAGAGGCGATATGCGCCAGAGCAGGGGTTGCAATTACATCTCCTATTGCGTATATCCCCTCCACATTTGTTGAATAAAACGAGTCAACCTTTACTTTGCCTCTTTCAACCACAACACCGCAATTTTCCAATCCCAGATTTTCTATGTTGGCAACAACACCTACTGCGGATAAAATTTTCTCTGCCTCAATGTATTCTGTCCCCTTCTTTGTCAAGATTTCAACCTTGCATCTGGAATCATTTTTTTCAACATTGTTGACTCTGGCAGAAGTAAGAATTTTAATCCCCATTTTACGAAAAGATCTACTCAGCTGTGCAGAGACCTCTTCGTCTTCCAAAGGAACAATGCTGTCAAGATATTCAATAAGTGTTACCTCTGAACCAAGTGATCTATACAAAAATGCGAATTCGCTTCCAATAGCTCCGGAACCTATCACAACCATGCTTGCCGGAATAATTTCAGGAACAAGGGCTTGACGATAAGAGACTATTTCTTTACCATCAATTGGTGTAAAAGGGAGTGAATT
>JAHDRO010000384.1 GCA_018433265.1 Bacteroidales bacterium | reverse complement strand
TTTCGACCGTGTATTTATTAGTAGTTCTGGGAATGGGTTTACTGATTTCAAATTATACGGATACGCAACAACAAGCAATGTTTATTGCCTGGTTTTTTGTAGTAATTGTTATTTTGATGAGCGGACTGTTCACCCCTATTGAGAGTATGCCCGAATGGGCACAAAAGGTAACTTTACTGAATCCTATCCGTTATTTTGTGGAAGTTGTCAGGATGGTTATGCTTAAGGGTTCTGGGTTTTCAGACATCATTCCGCAATTTGTTATTATCAGTGCTTATGCTGTTTTGATGAGCGGATGGGCTGTGCTAAGTTATAAAAAAACGAACTAATGGAATTTAAAATCAACAATCGTTAGAAAAATGGTGAGTTCGGATTTTTAAAAGGAATAAAGTTGAGAGTCAGAAAATTATTGTTCACATTTAAAGTTCAGTGTTACTTTATAAATGGATTCAGAAAAACACAGGTTGATCGTTGAATGTGCTATGCAACGCAGGCATGCTGGAGAATCGATTGCCGCTTCTGATATTAATGCTGCTAAAGCAAGGCTACATCCGATTTAATGACTTCGCTCGCTTTCATTGTAGGTATGTTGCCACAGCAGATCTGTTCAGAAAGAGATATCAGCAGGTGGACTTCACGAATATAGGATTGATAAAAAGGGCAGAGTTTTTTACCGATCCAATTAGTCATATTGAGATCGCTTTGCAAAATAACTTAGATATCACCATTGCTTTTAAAAATATAAAGCCCATTATGAACAGAGATTTTTATATTTGAAACTCGTCAAACAACCAGACCGAAAATAGGGAGGGTTACAGGTAAGTCGGTCTTATTATTTGCAATCTGGTAAAGCATTACTGCCATTCCTGAATATAGGTCCAGGTGTAAACTATACTTCCCAGTCGTTGAACGTACAGTTCGGTAGAATGGTTGGGAGTAAACCAAATAAATGTTTAGTTCTTAAACGAATTAACGCACTAATCTGATACATCGTTGGTAATAGCTCATCTTGCTTTACCAACGATTTTAGCTTTCAATTTAAACAATTTGATAGTGTAAATTAGCGATTTAAAAATAACAGTATGGAAAAATATTTCAACAAATCAGTACATAAACTAGAAACGGCCATCCACGAATTAGAGATTGAAACCGACTGCTCGATACAAAAGACAGAAACCGTTATAAAATTGATCGTTCAAAGTTTGTCCGATTTAAAAGAGTATGTCCTGAAAAACGGCTTTAAAAATCTAGATGAAGAAATTCATTTTTTCAAATTTCAAAAACCTACTATTGTTGCAAAACTTATTTATTACAATGCTATTTACAAAATTGAAGTGAGAAAGCCTTATGGAGCAAAGCCAATAAAGAAATATCTTAACAAAGAATTGAAAAAGCTCAAAAGATTTTTTGATAACAATCTTGAGTTTTACAAATATTATCGTAGCAATAATTCCTATATCGACGAGAAGCTCTTTGTAAGAGGCAAACATGATATAAAGCTTTGGCTAGATACCTATTATTTTGAATCTGACCAGAGCTTTTCCACTTCTCACGATTACAAGGTAGCCAAGATAATGGCTAATGATTTGATACAGGTCTATATCGAAGACCAACTCCATAATTATAATATAGAACAAGGCGACATCTTAAGAGACCTGCCAAAACTGAATTGGACAGGCAGTAAAGCCTCCCTGATAGAACTGATTTATGCGTTGCATTATCAGGGTATTTTTAACAACGGAACCACAGACATATGCCTCTGTGATATTATATGACATGATGGACTGTGATAGCAGGAGTTTCTGTTGCGAAAGTTGCGCTTGAGCCATCAACAGGTCAGTGGTGCTGGCTAAACCTTCATGATGGCGATTGGTTAGAATACGTAAGGCTTCGTCGGCTTGCCCTACACTTGTATTTTGCTTGTTTATCTCTATTTGCAAATCGGTCAGATCTCGCTTAGTTTTATTTAGCTCCAGTTCTTCTTTTTTGATGTGCAGATTGAGCTCTTCTTGCATTTTATCACGTTGAAATTGTGCAGACTTCATCTTACTCCGATTCTGATTGCCGGAAAATATTGTCCAGCTTAGATTTATACCTACCAAATAAGAATCATTACGGAATTTGAAGGCTTTAGAATCATTCAGTCCATACGAACCGAAAGCATTGATACGTGGCAGGAATGCCATTTGTGACGATTTTACCATCATATCAGTTGCATTCACAGCCTTGTTTAACGCCATTATATCGGAACGAAAAGATGAAAGTTCAGCGGCTTGATACAGGCTCATCTGTTGGGACAAGGAATCTGTTGTATACACTTCATCGTTAGCATCCTGTCCCATCAAAAGCCGTAGCCCGTCGGAAGCATTATGTATATTACTTTCAGCTTTTGCCAGGGCTGCCTCAATCGTATTCACCTGTACCTGAGCATTCAACACATCCGATTTTTGAACTAATCCTTGATTATAAAAATTGGAAACTGATTGATGTATTTGTTTCACATCATCTAATGATTTTTGAAGAATGTTTCGAGCCTGATACGACATTTGTAATTGAGTATATGCTTTTCGCACTTCAAACTCAATATATTCTTTAGTTCGTTCGACCTTATGTCTATAGACTTCTTCGTTAGCTTTTGCCCCTTTCCGTGCATAAATCATGTCCATATTCAGCAATGGTAGCTTAGCCTCTACCTGCGTACTGTAATTTTGGCTGGCTCCCGGATTGTTTAGCTTGGCAGGATCGAAATCCATAGCTGTAACAGATTCTTGTTGTAGCAAAAAGCCAAATGCATTCAATGGATTATTGGTACTTAAAGCAGTATACCCTACCGTAATTTGAGGAAGGAATACGGCATCTGTTTGATGATAATTTGCATTCGCTACTTTGCCATCTAAATCGGACATTTTCACATTACTGTTATTTTTCACTGCTATTTCTACAGCTTTATCAACGGTGATGTATGGTGAATTTTGCGCCTGGATAGAGAAGCCAAGCCAAATCACACTTAATGTAATAATTATCGCTCTTTTCATTTTTATCATGTTCTTTATTATCGTTTATTTTATTTTCCATTGGAAATATACAGCAAAGGAAAATAATATTTTCCAAAGAAACAAATTTCCACAGGAAAATATAGTAAAATATTATTTATTGCATTATTACGAACATATGTTCATAATAATATTATCTTTGAATGTTTTAAAACCGCAATCAAATAATATTTATGGCTCGAATAAAGAAAAAGAGACTAGTCCAGATGGCTCCTTGTTTTGGAGGATTCAAGCCATTCGGAGTACTTAACGAAAAACGTAGTAAAGTCATGATAAATATTGAAGAATACGAGGCTCTCAAGTTATGTGACTATGAACATTTGACTCAAGCAGAAGCGGCAGAATTAATGAATATCTCACGCCCTACATTTACCCGTATTTATGAAAGTGTTCGATCTAAAATTGCACGGGCATTCATTGAAGGCTTACCGATTACTTATGAGGGAGGAGATAGCTTGATTGCAGAATGGTACACGTGTGATAAATGCGAAATTATATTTACTCTAAAAAATATAGGTGGAAAGAGCTGTCCCCTTTGCAAGAGTAAAGAGATTACATTAAATAAATTTGAGTAAATGATTATTGCGATTTCAACAGATAAAAAAGACGATTTGGATCAGCCGGTTTCGGAAAACTTTGGACGAAGCCAATGCTTCTGTTTGTATAATGCGGATACAGAAGAGGTGATATTTATCGAGAATATAGCAGGGGCGGGAAAACAGAATGCGGGAATAAAAACTATAAATTTCTTACTTGAACTAAATGTTGATACTGTCCTATCAGGTCGTTTTGGTACTATAACGACTGTTTTATTAAGAGAAAAAAACATCCAGATAATCATTCCACAGAGAACAAAAATAGTAAGTGAAATTATCAATCAATTAAAAAATCAAAAGTTATGAAAATTGCAATACCAACAAGAGCGAATGCTGTTGATAATCATTTCGGACATTGTGAATCCTATTCTATATTTACCATCGGAGAGAATAAAAATATAGAAAGTACCGAGACGTTAGCTTCTCCTCAGGGATGTGGCTGCAAAAGTAATATCGCCTCGGTCCTACAAGACAAGGATGTAACAATTATGCTTGCCGGTAATATGGGAACAGGCGCATTAAATATCCTAACAAAACATGGGATAAAAGTATATCGTGGATGTTCCGGAAATGTAACAGGGCTAATCAATGACTTCTTAGACGGTAAAGTGACTGATTCGGGAGAGGGGTGTAATCATCATGAGGAAGGCCATCAGTGTGAACATCACTGATACAAGGATGCAAAGAAAGTGTTAGTCTGCCGATAAGCAGACTAACACTTTTTATCAGTAAATAATTAGTTGAGACCATGTTATTCCGCTAATATCAGTAAGGGTCAGTTTGTATTCACCCTTTTCTAAGGCATGAAGACGCTCATCATCTATAGTCAATACGGCTTTGCTACCTAAAGGTATTACCAAACTGTGTTTTCCCGGAGTAACTTTTGCAACGTAATAATTGCTGATGTTCGTCTCGGGAAACATCGATAATTCTGATCCACTTTTATTAATAACAATATTACCCTCTTTATCCTTCAGTTCAATGCCAATCAGGAAAGAACCGTATACATCTGCTCCTTCTACCCTGAATATCGTAAAGGATAATCCCTTGTTTGTCAAGCTAGCATCTGATATCTCTACAATGGGTTTAACCGACTTGTTGTGAAGATTCCCCCATACTCCATTATGAAAATATTGGTTTGTGAACAAGGTCATAAAGAATATAACGATTGTTCCCGAAATTGCTATTCGTTGTATTGTTTTCATATTTAAAGGAAGGGACCCAGATCCAATCCAAGAAAACAACTTTAGTCTAGACTCCGGCATCTTTTTGAGTAAACAATTATCAATTGAATATTTCCCTCCACCAGTGAAAAACAGTGCAAATCCAATCCTTCAGTGGAACGCCAATGGATTCTATTTTTTCTTTAATTTTTTGCTCAATCGCAGAAAGCACAACCCAACTATCCGAATTTGTAAACTTACAAATGGTATAAGATTGCTGCACAAAAACGCTCAAATTTTTAAAGCCATCTTTTGCTGCTTTACTCGTTACGGCACAAGTAGTTTTACCTTGATTAATTTCTTTTGTTAGCAACAAGATATTTGTGTCGACTGTTGCTGACTCAAAGACTTTTACGCCTGAAAAATCTATTAACAATTGAGGATTTGTCTTTGTGGCAAAGAAATTTCTTGTAGTTTTTCCATATCCGGCACGCATCCATTTATTAGACGTGATATAACATAATACACCTCCTTTGTGCAATAAATTAACTCCACATTCATAAAATAGACAATAAATATCTCCTGTACGCTCAAATGTTTTAAAACCACATTTCTCATATTGTTTTGCATATTCACCTCCATTATTTTGCAATTGCACATATGGCGGATTTCCAATAACGACATCAAACCCATCTTTCAAACCAAACATCCATTCCGGATCGAAAAATGGAGAAGACTCATTTTGATCAAACATCTTCCATTGTTGCATCAGCCGAGCATCGTCATTGCCAACTACCCCAAGGTCTTCCAATTTTTCTGCGATTTGACCTTGCAACTCTTCTACCCGAGCTTTATACGTGTTTTTAGATTTATTACTTTTTGCTCCAAATATTCGGTGATTGGTTTGATTGAGTTTTTCTTGTAATTTTTCTACTTCCGGACTATCAAAAAGAGTTTTCGTTTTACTAAGTCCGATTAAAGTGTTTGCAGCAACAAATTTTGCTTCGAGATTTGGCAGAGGACGAATTCCAAAATTGTCTTCTGGACTATGAGTCGGACACTGATCTACGACTAAAGAAATGAAAAATCTTAATTTTGAGATTTGAACAGCAATACTTTGAATATCGACACCATAAATACACCTTTCTATCAAGTATAATTTACGCGCATAATCGGGGCGGTTAATGTTATCATCGAAGCTACGGTTAATATCTATTTGGATCTCTTCTCGTTCTTCTTTTGTATAGTCCTTCAGAGTGGAACTCAATTCTTTAACAGACTCCTCAAGAATCAAATTTTTCCAAATCTCATTTTGGGGATCAAGTTGAGAAAGAACATGAACCATTTGCTGTAAAACTCCGACAGGAAAAGCCCCTGAACCACATGCTGGGTCTAAGACTTTGCACTTTTGAATAGATTGTATTATTGCTTGTTTTACATCATCACTTATATTTAGTGTTTCATCGGCGTATTGCATTAGTTTTCGATACTCATCTTCATATTCTTCTCCAACGCTTTGCTTTAGGTAAGCGATTAGACTTTCGTCTACCATAT
>JAHDRO010000046.1 GCA_018433265.1 Bacteroidales bacterium | reverse complement strand
TTACCTCATCATCACATTCTGGTTTAACATACATAATAGACTTGTATCGCGTAGCATGGAAAACTTTTGGTGAAATAACTTCATCTTGGATATCATCGGAATATGTATAATCATTCATATCAATATCTTCTTCGTAGCTCTTACGCGAAATCTGTTCCAGCGTTGAAATATACAGATTGCGAAGATTACCCAAGTCATAATCTAGTAACTTTGGAGGAGCTGGTTTTGAAAATTCTATTTTTTGCTTTATCAAATCCTCTCGATAAGCAGGAATAGCATCCAAATCTAATCGGGAACGTCTAATAATTAAAGGGGAGATAATTGCTCTAATTTGCTGAGCAATACTCTCAATTTCAATTTTCAATTCACTTTCTGAAAGTTTTTTGTCTTTCTGTTTTTTCTTGAGATTTTTATGTAGGCTGATTAAATGGCGGAAGCTATATCCTAAATTATTTACAGTTTGAAGCGTGGATTTTGTCGGAATCTGAAATAACTTTATCATGGAGTAAATGTCAGACGGTTGGTTATTAAATGGTGTCGCTGTTAAAAGCATTACTTTATTTCCTTGACACAGTTCGTGTAGCATTCCATAATCCTGCGTAAACTCATTACGATAATTATGCGCTTCATCAATAATTATGAGCCATTTTTCATTCTCCTCAGTTCTTGTACGGTAGTGTTCCAATGCTTTAGAAATGATACCACGACTAAATACACGAGCCGTATTTATTTTAAATTCATCTACATAATCTTCCCATTGTTGTTTTAAGTGAGGAGGTGAGATTATTATTGTTCTTAAATTTAAATTATTAGCAATCGTAGAACCAATAATACTTTTACCAAGACCCACCACATCGGAAATAATAACTCCATTGTGCCTTTCGATGGTTGAAATCGCCATTCGAATAGCATCTTCTTGATATTTAAGGTTGGAAAATTTCTTATTTATATCATGTGGCGTCCGAATTCTCTTAGAAGTATCGATATTGAAATACTCATACAAGACTCTTAGGTACAATAGATAAGGAGAAGGTAGTTTTTCGTACCATATATGTTTAATTACTCCGTCTTCAAAGTCGTTGATATGGTCTTTGTCTGCCACTACAATAGCATTTTCCCATAACGCATTGAAAATGCTTTGAGCATCACTAAATTCAGTTTTGTGTTGAAAT
>JAHDRO010000224.1 GCA_018433265.1 Bacteroidales bacterium | reverse complement strand
TGTGCCAAAAGGAGTCAAATATTTCTTTCCTACGCCTGACAACCCGGTAGTGCAGGGAGTTGAACTGGTTGGCAAACCTCAAATTGATACACTGCAAAACAGAGGGGGAGAACTTGTTCTTGATACTAAAGTTACTTTAACTTCATTTGATAGCGGTTCATATGTTCTTCCACCTTTTCCGGCGTATCTAAGTAAGACGGACGGTTCGATAGATACTGTATGGTATGATGGAGGAAGATTGGAAGTTAAGACTATTCAAATAGATACAACTACTTTCAAACCTTTTGACATTAAGGGACAACAGACATATAAGTATACAGTGGGAGAGTTTATTCCATGGTTTGCGGTTTTATTAGTTTTAGTAGCTCTCTTTTATTTGGGCTATAAGCTTTTCAAGAATTATAAAGAGAAAAAGTCACTTTTCAAAAAAGCTGAACCGGTTGACCCTCCTCATATAATTGCTTTGAGAAATCTCGAAAGAATACGTTCGGAAAAATTGTGGCAAAATAATCAGGAGAAGAGATATTATACTGAGATTGTAGACACAATAAGACAATATCTCGAGCAGCGTTACGGTATTCAAACAATGGAAAAAACTTCGGTCGAGATACTTGAAATGCTTTCAAAATTCGATATAGAATCAAAGGTTTACAAAGAACTGGAGGAGCTATTTCATGTGTCAGATCTTGTGAAATTTGCAAAGTATAAGGCAACACAGCTTGAAAATGAGGAGGCCATACCTATTGCCGTAAGATTTATCAATTCCACATTCCTTCAGGGAATGGAAGAGGATAAGGATAAAAATCAAGATGATCAAGAGGATAAAGAAAGGAGAGATTAATTATGTTTTTTGAATATCCCGAATTACTCTATTTGGAGTTAATATTAATACCGTTGATTGCTCTGTATATTTGGAGAGAAATCAAAGGGGTCTCTCCTGCATTGAGAGTATCTGTCACAGAACCATGGATGGGAAGAGGAGGAAGAGTAAAAAAAGCGATGAGACATCTGCCCTTCATTTTTAAAGTCATAGCTCTCTCAATGATTATTCTGGCAATTGCTCGGCCTCGTTCTTCCAGCAATGTGGAGAAAGTCGATACAGAGGGGATAGATATTATTTTAACTATTGATGTTTCTACCAGTATGTTGGCCAGGGACTTTAAACCTGACAGAATAAGTGCGGCAAAAGATATTGCAATTGAGTTCATTGCACAGAGACCTAGTGATAGAATGGGCATAGTAGTCTTTGCAGGTGAAAGTTTTACTCAATGCCCTCTAACTACTGACAGAGCTACTTTGATCAATATGATGAAGGAGGTTGAGACGGGTCTTATAGAGGACGGGACGGCGATTGGAAACGGACTTGCAACGGCTGTAGCCAGACTTAAGGATTCCAAGGCAAAGAGTAGGGTAATTATTTTACTTACAGATGGAGTAAACAACAGAGGAGAGATTTCTCCTCTTATGGCTGCCGAAATTGCCAAGACTTATGGAATCCGTGTATACACAATCGGTGTAGGAGCAATGGGAATGGCACCATATCCTGTCATGACTCCGTTTGGAGTTGAAATACAACAGGTTAAAGTTGAAATAGACGAACCTCTCCTTAAACAGATTGCAGAGGAAACAGGTGGCAGATATTTTCGGGCTACTGACAATACAAAACTGCTTGAGATTTATGGGGAGATTAATAAAATGGAAAAAAGCAAGATAGCAGTTGATTCATTCCCAATATATAAGGAACTTTTTATGACATTTGCTTGGATAGCTCTTATTGCAATTGCATTGGAGATATTGACAGGATTGTTAATAACCAGAAGAATAGCTTAGGAACATGTTACAGTTTGCACAACCACAATTTTTACTGCTGATTTTACTAATTCCAATTCTTTTCATAGCTTATGCTATGATGAGAAGGAGTCGGAAAAAGAGAATAGAGCGTTTTGGCAACTCATCTACAATCAAGGACCTTATTCCTAAGGCTTCCAAAAGTAGAGGATGGATAAAACTTTCGATATATTCTATAGCATTTTTCTTTTTTGTAATCGGTCTTGCAAGACCACAGTTAGGAGCCAAGATAAAAGAGGTTGAAACTAAGGGAGTAGAAATAATTATTGCTCTCGACGTTTCCAACTCCATGCTTGCAGAAGATTATTCACCAAACAGGCTTGAAAGAGCCAAACTTGCAATTTCGCGTTTAGTGGACAAAATGAAGGAAGACAGGATAGGACTTGTTGTTTTTGCCGGACAAGCTTTTGTTCAACTTCCTGTAACTACAGATTATGTTTCAGCAAAGATGTTTCTTAACAGTATTAATACTAATTCTGTGCCTGTTCAAGGAACAGCCATGGCAGATGCTATTAACACATGTATAAAAAGTTTTAGTCAGGACAGTAAAAACAGCAGGGCAATTATCTTGATTACTGATGGAGAAAATCACGAAGATGACCCTATAGAGGCAGCAAAAAACGCAAATAGCCTTGGGATACAAGTATATACAATTGGTATAGGATCCCCTGAAGGTAAACCTATACCGCTGCCTGAAGGTGGATTTTTGAAGGATAAAGATGGAAATATGGTTGTCTCAAAGTTGGATGAAAGAACACTTGTTGAGGTAGCAAAGGCCGGTGGAGGTGTTTATGTTAAAGCCGGTAACAGCGATTTTGGACTTGATGCAGTTGTCGAAAGAATACATAATTTGGAAAAACAAACATATAAATCTGTTGTATTTGAAGATTTTGACGAGCAATACATGTATTTCTTTGCCATTGCTCTTGTTTTATTTATCCTTGACTTTTTAATAGTAAACAGGAAAGGGAAGAATCTTTTTAAATGAGAGAGACATGAGAGGTAAAATTTTAACTATTCTTTTTCTATTTTTATACTCAGTTTCATGGGGGCAGGCTGACAAATGGAAAGTCAGACAGGGTAATGCCTCTTATGAAAAAGGCAAGTATCAGGATGCTGAATTGGAATACAGAAGAGCTTTGGAAAAAAATCCAAAATCTACAAAAGCTGCCTATAATCTCAGCAATACAATGTACAGACTCAACAAACCTGAAGAAGCGGAAAAGTTAATGATGAAGATTGCCGATTCTGTTGATGACAAAGAGCTGAAATCTGCGGCTTATCATAATTTGGGAAATTTCAATCTGGCACAAAAAAAGTATCAGGAAGCAGTTGATGCTTACAAAAACTCGTTGAGAATCAATCCCAATGACATGGAAACTAAAGCAAATCTTGCATATGCCCAGAAGATGCTGAAGAATCAGCAGAAAAACAATGACCAAAATAAGGACAACGAAGATCAAGATAAGGATCAAAATAAGGATAAAGACAAAGATAAGGACAAGAATCAGAACGATAAAGACCAAAATAAAGATCAGAACAAAGACCAAAATCAGAATCAACAGTCTCCGCCAAAAATAACTCCTCAAACTGCAGAACAGATGCTTCAGGCAATTCAGAATCAAGAGAAGGAGACTCAGGATAAAGTGAAGAAAGAAAAGGCAAAGGTCTTTCAAGAAAGACAAAAGGAAAAAAATTGGTAAAGTATTTAATATATGGAAGTTAACCTATCAAAAAAGATAATACTGCTTTTCGGAGCCTTACTCACGTCGATAGCTGTCTGGGCACAGGCAGCATTCACTGTCGATGTTCCGAAAGTAGTAGGGTTGGACGAAAATTTCAGACTTGTTTTTACTGCGACAGGTGAGCCGTCCAATTTCAATCCGCCTGAATTTAAGGATTTTGATGTATTGGCCGGACCATCTACATCGACGATGACCAGCACTCAGATAATTAACGGAAAGAGAACTGACAGTTATCAGGTGAGCTATACTTTTATCCTTCAACCCAAAAGTACAGGAACGTTTTCCATACCTTCTGCTTCTGTGACAATTAGCGGGAAGGTTTATCATACTAATCCCGTTTCTATTGAGGTGGTTAAAGGAGAAGGTTCATCTGCATCAGCTCCTTTGGGAAATGCAACTTCATCAAGCGGTACTTCTATCTCTTCAGACGATATTTTTATGAAAATGAGTGTCAGCAAGGGGAAGGTGGTTAAGGGAGAGACTCTTGTTGCAACGCTCAAACTTTATACAAAAGTGCCTTTAGCCGGATTTGAAAATGTTAAGTTTCCTTCATTCAACGGATTCTGGAGTCAGGAGATAGATACTCCTTCAAATATTGAATTTACAAGAGAGAGTGTTAACGGTAAGATATATAATGCTGCAGTTTTGAGAAGATATCTCTTAATTCCGCAACAAACAGGTAATCTTATTATAGACCCTTCAGAGATGACTTGTCTTGTTCAGGTAAGAGTTTCTTCCGGGGTTTCCAGATCTATTTTTGATGATTTCTTTGATTCTTATCAAGTTGTAAAGAAAAGAGTAAAAGCCCCTTCTATTCAGGTAAATGTTGCACCTCTTCCAGCTGGAGCTCCTGCCTCTTTTGCTGGTGGAGTTGGTGACTTCAAAATGTCTGTGAAACTGACAAGAGATTCTGTTAATGCAAATGAAGCTGTATCACTCATAGTTTCTATCAGTGGCTCAGGCAATCTTAATTTAATTGATGCTCCTAAAATTGAATTTCCTGCTGACTTTGAGGTTTATGATACAAAAATTTCAGATAACACTAGTGGGCCTGGAGCAAGAAATTCCGGAACCAAAGTGTTTGAATACCCTGTTATTCCGAGGGGAGCCGGAGTGTTTGAAATAGGTCCCGTTGAATTCAGTTACTATGATATTTCAGCTCATAAGTATAAAACTCTTAATTCTGGCAAACTGATTTTAAGAGTTGGCCAGGCAGTTGAGGGAACGGCTTCTTCTGTTGCATCACTCCCAATGGGTATTAATAAACAGTCTGTAAAAAGTATTGGAAATGATGTCCGTTATATTCGCACAGGTGTCTCAGGTTTGACAAGAGCCAATCACTTCTTTTTTGGCTCTTTTCCGTTTTTCGTATTCTTAATATTGATCGTGATAGCTTATTTTGCAATGGATAAATTTTTATCAAAGAGAATAGAGAGAAACAGAGATATTGCTGGAGTTAAGAACAGAAGAGCGCTTAAGGTTGCCAGAGCCAGACTTAATGTAGCAGAGAGTCTTATGAAACAGAATCTTTATAGTGCTTTCTTTGAGGAGTTGCATAGAGCCATACTTGGTTACTGTTCAGATAAGCTTAACCTTTCAATGGCTGAACTTTCAAGGGAAAATATTGCTGAATCTCTACAAGCAAAATCTGTAAGCAAGGAACATATTGATGAATTAATCTCGTTAATTGACACATGCGAATATGCAAGATTTGCACCTGATCAGGATAAACCAGAGATGAGCAGTAATTATAAAAGAGCAATAAAACTAATTTCAGAATTGGAGGTTTAGTCAATGAAACGGATATTTCTTCTAAATATTTTAATATTCTTTTATCTAGCATCCTTTGGTCAGTCTCCCAAGGAATTGTGGACTGAAGCCAATAACAACTATTCTAAGGCAAATTATGAAGATGCCTTGGCCGGTTTCAAGAAAATTGAAGAATCGGGATATGCTTCACCTGCTCTCTATTATAACATGGGCAATACATATTTTAAATTGAAACAGATAGGTAAGTCCATTCTTTATTACGAGAGAGCTCTCAAACTGGACCCTTCAGACAAAGATGCTCTTAACAATGTGCAATTAGCCAGAGAATTTACATTGGATAGAATAGAGGAAGTTCCTGATTTTATTCTTAATACATGGATAAAAAGCCTTAATTATTCTTTTTCGTCAGATGTTTGGGCATATATTGCTCTTGTTTTATTGGCCGGTGTTGCTCTTTTTCTTTTGCTTTTTAAATATGGACCGACATCAAGAGTCAGAAAGGGCTCTTTCTTTGCATCAATGGTCTTTTTACTCTTTTTCTGTATATCAATCTATTTTTCCTGGAGTCAGAAACATGTTTATAATCTCAAGGACACTGCAATAATCATGAAACCTGTAAGTACAATAAAAAGTTCTCCAGATAATTCAGGAAACACTCTTTTCATCCTTCATGAAGGGACAAAAGTTTCATTACTTGATGAGATAGGAGAATGGAAAAAAATTGAGCTAGCCGACGGGAGACAAGGCTGGGTATCTTCACTTGACATTGAGATCATATAAACCTTCTCGTGAGAGAAGATGATCTAGATTGCCAAGATTATACATAACTATTGCTGTCACTACTGAAGTGTGGTTCATATATTCGGGGATGCTCATGTTGTATGTGTCTCTTTCAGTATGCCAGATTTCCATGTAATTAAAGTCATAACCTTTAGGATCTCCGTTGTCAAAACTGATGGTTGGTACTCCATTCATAGCAAAATGGGCATGATCCGATCCACCGGCCGTCTTAGGCAGAGGACGAGGTTTTGAAGTTCTCTTGTTCAATTCAAAAGAAAAATCGGGATTTATTGAATAAAGCGGTTCACAAACCTTTTTGAAATCCTCATACATTGCTTCAGGCACAGTAATTCCTTTGGTAACAGTTGGTCCGCCATCACGATTAAAATAGTTGGAAATTTTAACAAGTTTTTCAGGATTGGTTCTTACCCAATACTCTGAACCTCTTAGACCAAATTCTTCACCTGCCCAGAGACAAAAAAGAAGAGTCCTTTTTGGTTTTGCTCCGGAAGTAGCCACCAGACGTGCTGCCTCTAATGTCGGGGCTACACCTGAACCACAATCAACAGCTCCTGTGGCGACATCATAGGAATCAAGATGTCCTCCGCACATTACATACTCATCAGGATATACGCTTCCTTTAATCTCTCCTATAACATTATGTACGACAACAGGGCCTGGTTTAAAATGATTACGAATATCAAATTCAAGTTGAAAATATCTCCTTTCCTTTACTTTTTTGAGAATATTATTATACTGTTCTTCATCAAGTTTTATATCTGGGCATGTTGGAAGAGAATCGAAACTCATTAGAAAAAGATTTTTCTTGTCGTAGAGCGCTCTTAGTGGCACCTTGGCAGACTGTATAATTCCAAGTATACCAGCCTCTCTCATCTCCTTGTAGAAGAGTGCCGGAGAATCTTTTAAAGGTTTAAGTTCCTTTTGTTCTTTCCGAGGATTATTATCGTTCCAACGTTTTATTGAGTCATTATATTTTACTATATCTTCATTTTCCTTAATAATCCTGTGTCTCTCCTCATCTGCAAATGTGGAGTAATCAATAGGAAATCCGTCGCTTTCTCCGGTAATAAGAACCCACGCTCCTTTTAGCTTTCCTTTCATTCTGTTAAATTCTTCTTTGGTTTTTGGTTCCAGAACAACATGGCCTCTTTGGATGCCTTTGGTTCCTGCCGTGTAGGAGGGCGTTGCAAAATGAAGTACATACCCATCTTCACTCAGCATGCGTCCAAACCATGGACCCCTGTTAAATCCTACAGGGAATGTGTCAACAGCCTGAACAATTACATTCAGACCCCATTTACGGAAAAGATTGGCTGCCCAAAATGTGGCATTTTCATATGCGTCTGAACCACAAACTCTTCCTCCAATCCGATTGGTTAAAACGTCGAGATGATCCATGGTAAGGTTGTGACTTTTACCCTCTTCGATTATACGTGAGACTATACTGTCTCTTTGGGCTTTAGATTCAATAGTCATTATAGGGAGGAGAAAAAGAGACACCATAATGACTTTGGCTTTTACTCTAATATTCATAATGGTTTTTTATGGTCTATATATTTGCCATAGTTAGGAGAATCCTCTTCAATTTTAATTTTGGCACCAGAGAACTGTGGCGCTGCTGTGGGCAGTACTGCCGGCACTGAAGGCCATGATCCTGTTGCAATAAAGGTCAGGGAGGATTTAAGCCAGTCTTCTTCAAGGCCAAAATCATGATATAGATCATCCGGACGTTGCTGGTCTGGCACAATCCCGTTCTCATAATCACCTTCTCCAAGACTGTTAACGCTGTAAAAAGCAACTGGAAGGAAGACGTAATCCGGATAGAGTTCTTCATTTTCAGGATAAAACCAAACATACATACCATTCGGTTTACCATAAGTTGTACGACCAACTTGAAGTACATTCATCAAAGGCTTGAACCCGTTAACTATGATCTCACTTGCGGAGGCTGTACCACCGCTTGTCAAAATAATCAGTCTGTTCAGGTCAAGAGAATTGGAAACCCTTTGAACAACTGTCATTGTATTAACGTCA
>JAHDRO010000069.1 GCA_018433265.1 Bacteroidales bacterium | reverse complement strand
TATTGATGAAGAAGGGTTCTTCCATACAGGAGATATCGGAACTATAGTAGACGGAATATTTTTAAAGATTACCGATAGAAAAAAGGAAATATTCAAATTATCATCAGGGAAATATATTGCTCCTCAAGTGATAGAGATGATGTTGAATGAATCTTCATATATTGAAAATTGTATGGTCGTTGGAGAAAATCAAAAATTTGCTTCAGCTGTTATAGTCCCTAATTTCGAAAATCTCAGATCATGGGCGACAAAAAATAAAATTTCTTTCACAACCAATGAAGAGCTGATTAATAACAGTGAAATTAAAAAGAAAATGAATCAGGAAATTGATCTTGTTAATAAAAGATTGTCGGACTATGAACAGATTAAAAGAGCCAGGCTGGTTAATGATGAATGGACGCCACTTAACGATATGCTCTCACCTACTCTTAAACTTAAAAGAGCTAAGATTTATCAAAAGTACAGAGATGTCATAAGCGATATTTACAAAATTTAGGCAATTTTATGATCTTTAAAAAAGCCACAAATCAGGACATTGATGGAATAATTAATATTTGGAAGGCCTGCTTTACTGATGATATTGATTATATTAATAACTACATAAAGTATTGCTTTCCCTATTGCAAAACATTCATAGCTCTAACTGATAATAATGAGGTTGCATCTTCTATTACCCTTATTCCAACATACGCGATAATCCAGGGAGCACTCAACAATAACAATACAAAAGAATTAAAAGGATATTATTTATATGCTGTAGGTACTCTCCCCCAGTTTAGAGGAAATGCAATTTCTCTGCGTTTAATCAATTATGCTATAGAATTATGTAAAAATGAGAGAGTGTCATTTATTATCACCAGGCCATCCAACGATTCGCTTTATGCTTTTTACAACAAATTAGGATTCTCCCATACACTGTATGAAGAACATTTGACAATAGATCTTTATGCCACAATTAATACTTTCTCATCTAAAATTCAATTACAAAATTTAAGTGCAGACAAATTATATAAATTAAGGCTTTCGAGGAAAAAAGACACAATCCAAGAGATTCCTGAAAACTATTTCAAGTGGCCAACAGATATCCTTAACTACGCAATTATAGAAGTTGAAGAACGAAAAGGGATATGCTCTTTGATTAATATTGATCCTTCAAAAAAAGACTGTGGATACTTTTTATCCTATCCGGAAGAAACTTTTCCTAAAACAATTAAGGTTCTCGAAACAAATATTAATGAAAAACATTATAATTTGCTGTGCAATGTGATCCATTGTAAATATCCCCAAGCAGAACAAATAAAAATCATCAGACCCTCAACTTCGCAATCTCGGAATTTAAATATTAAAAAAAGC
>JAHDRO010000287.1 GCA_018433265.1 Bacteroidales bacterium | reverse complement strand
TCAATTGACAAACTACTGTTAGCGGCTTTCTCGCAAGATTGAAGATCATAAGGGACAAGAGCTGCAACAGCCGAAATGTCTACCCAATTGTTGTCAAAATTGTCATATTTATCGGCAGCATTGTAACATAACCTTTCCAGTTCATCAATTTCTTCTATTCCATTAGCCTTGTACATGTTTTTTATGGATGCAAGATTTGGAGAGTTGTGGGATATTTTGATAACCCTCGCCTTGACAATCGTGTTATTAGCCGTAAAGTTTGAAGAGTGTTTTTCATAGTATTCCCTGCATTCATCCTCTGTAATTGTAGTGTCGAGATGTGATTCGACGTAAAGATTTTCGTATCTGTATACCAGGAGGGAGTTTTTGTAATCTTCCAATTCCTGCTCAACGTCCTTTTCGCTTTTTGACAGTTCTTCTTCAGCTTTCTTAAGCAGCAGATGTGTAATAGCCCAATTGTTAATGTACTGTTCAACCATTCTTATACTGTCTTCAGGAGCTGTACCTTCTGGTATCAATTCGCGGATGTCCGATTCTAGAAGAGTATTTTTCCCAACTTGAGCGACTATCTTGTCTCTGGAAAAGTTAATGTATTTACAAGATAGAAGAACAGGCAATAAAATAGTAAGAAACAGATATTTCTTCATTGTATAATTAATATTAATTATATCTTATCAGCAGAAGTCTTGATTCCAATGAACAAAGATCCTGCCACAGTTTGCAGAATCATACTCTTATCGGACTATTGCAAAGGTATATAAAAAATGGTTACCTTAAAAGTCAAATCCACTACCATGAAAAACATAACAATTATAACAATTTTACTTATTATAATGCCAGTTATTCATGCAGGCTACTGGAGAGAGGATATCGATAAGTGCAATGCTTGAGGATTAAAGTTGGGGATAAAATTTAGCTGATTGTCTTGTATTACGTTCTTCGAGTCTCTTTTCAAGCATTCTTATGAGTTCGGCGTTACGTATGGACCCCCATGGAGTCATCTCTACAAATCTTGGTGGTACTTCTCCTGCGAATCGTTCTATGTATATGTCAGGCTTAAGCAGCTCCAGAAAATTTACGAAAAATTCAATGTACTCATCAATAGTGAAATTGACGAAATCCCCGGGATGTTCTTTGAATTCTTTCTCCATAGCAGTTCCTCTTATAATCTGTAACTGATGAAACTTTACAGAATGCAAGGGAAGATTATTAATTTTAAAAGCCATGTTCATCATATCTTCTTTGCTTTCTCCTGGCAGTCCAAAAATGAAATGAGCTCCTAAAGTAAGACCTCTTGCTGCACTTTTTGTAATTGCATCTACTGATTGGGCGTAAGTGTGGCATCTGTTGATTCTTTTGAGAGTTTTGTCGTGAACTGATTCAATACCGTACTCAAGAACAACTATTTTTCTTTTAGAAAGTTCCTGAAAATAATCCAATTTCTCATCATCAATACAATCAGGGCGGGTTCCTATTACAATTCCTGAAACCAAGGGGTGGGAGAGAGCCTCTTCGTAAACTTTTTTCAACTCTTTTAAAGGGGCATATGTGTTTGAAAAGGGCTGAAAATATGCAAGATAGTGATTGGCAGTACGATATCTTTTTCTGTGAAATTCTATTCCTTCATTTATTTGAGAAATAACACTCTTGTCCGGAGAACTGTAAGAAGGATGAAAAGCAGCATTGTTACAATAAGTACAACCACCTGTGCCAAGAGTTCCATCTCTGTTGGGACAAGAAAAACCTGCATCTATCACTATTTTTTGCAATCTCTCTCCATACCTCTTTTTGAAGTAGCCGACATATGTATTATAACGTTGTCCCACTACATTTTGACTTTAAAGACAGCTTTTTTTATTTTCCCTTCTCCAATAAGTGGTGCATGTGCATCATAAGGAAAAATTATGGCTAAATTATCCGGAGCGAGGTTGATGAAATTTTCAGGCATCTCTTCGAGAAATGCAATATCTTTTTCAGGATCATAAGTTATACCGTCTCCATTGCATCTACTTCGGTCCCTGAAGCCAATGGTTTCATTGCCTTCGAGTAGTATGTGAATGTCAATGTATGAATCGTGAACTTCGAGTTTTGGAATTACCATCCCTTTGCCTTCTCCTTCCCAGATAGTAAAATAAATATCCTTTCCTACAACACTGTATTCTCCGGGTTCAAGTTTATGAACATCATTTTTTATTATATAACTAAACACTTTCTCAAACTTTGAATGCAGGTTGAGATATCTTTCAAAACCCCTTAAAGAATCAATAATCATAATAAGATTTTTGTTGCAAATATAATTATCTTTGTTTGTCTAATAATTAACCCTCAAAGATGAAAAAGTTTATATTTCTGGTTTTGGCTATTTTACTGACGCCGGTATGCAAGGGAGACGAAAAGTCGGAAAAGACACAAAAACTGTTTGACTCTATTTCTAAGGAAATTAAAGCACAGTATGCTCCGGACAGAAGAGTAAAAACTTACGAACCCTTTCTTTTTTTTCCAAAAGATGGAAGTGTGCCTGTTTTAAAAGGTTCAACTACTGAAGCAGGAGCTAAAGAAGCATTGTTAAAGGCACTTGCTGCCAACAAGATTAAGATTGTGGACAGTATGGTTGTTCTTCCTGACCCTGCCCTTAAGGATAAAATTTATGGAATTACTGCACTGTCTGTTATTAATTTCAGATATGGTCCTGATTATGCAGAAGAATCTGCAACACAGACTATTATGGGTACACCACTGAGGATACTCGAAAAAAGAGGCAGCTGGACAAGAGCTGTTACCCCTGAGGGTTATATAGCATGGGTGACCTCCGGAAGCATCATGCCAATGAATGAAAAGGAGTATATGACTTGGAGCTCATCACCGAGGTTGATTATTACAGCCTATTATACCTTGTTTAGGGATGCTCCTTCAGACACGTCACCTGTAGTTTCAGATGGTGTTATGGGTTGTATAGTCAGAGTAGATGGTGAATCAGGTGATTATTACAAGGTTATATTACCTAATGGCAAAAAATGTTTCGTTCAGAAAACCGATGCAACTGATTTTGAAAATTGGGTTGATAGCCGGAATCCTACACCGGAAAACATTATATCTACTGCAAAACAGTTTATTGGCTTCCCATACATGTGGGGAGGTACCTCTATCAAAGCGATGGATTGTTCGGGCTTTGCCAAGACATCTTATTATTTAAACGGGGTAATTCTTGAAAGAGATGCTTCTCAGCAGGCCTTATATGGTGACAGTATTTCTACTGCTAACAATTTTGAAGCATTGAAAGCAGGCGATCTTATTTTCTTTGGGTCCAAGGCAACGCCAGACAGAAGGGAGCGTATTTCTCATGTCGGCATATATCTCGGTGGAGGTGAATTTATTCATTCAGCTACTTCTGTGAGGATCAATTCGCTTATTCCCAGTGCCTCCAATTACTATGAAGGCTCCAATAGACTGGTAAGAGTAAGACGGATAACCCCTCAGATAGACAAGATTAAGGGTGACGGTATTCTTTCAATAAAAAATCATCCCTGGTATTTCCCTGATAAAACTAAAACAAACTAAAATGAAAGAGGTAATTAATAGTAACAGAAGAGATTTTTTAAAAAAAGCGGGAGTTATTACTGCTGCCGCTGCTGTAATAAATCCCTTTGAGCTTTTGGCCCGTCCCGGGTATCAGAAGAAAGCGACCAGTAAAAAAATGGAATTGACTTTCAGACCATTTGATGCTCAGATGAGACACGTTTTTACTATCGCCAATAGTTCCCGCACAACTACTCCTATAGTTCTTACCGAAATTGCATATGATGGTTATGTTGGTTATGGTGAGGCAGCTATGCCGCCATATCTTGGTGAGAGCCAGGCTTCTGCTATAGAATTTTTGAAAAGGGTTGACTTATCTCAGTTTAAGTCTCCTTTTGAAATGCAGGATATTTTAACATATGTTGATTCCATAACCACCAACAATACGGCCGCAAAAGCTTCTGTAGATATTGCCCTTCATGATCTTGTCGGCAAAATCATGGGGCAGCCTTGGTGGAAAATATGGGGTTTCAATGCTGCCACAACTCCAAATACCTCTTTCACTGTAGGGCTTGATACGGAGGAGGTAGTAAAGGAGAAAACAAGAGAAGCCTCTCCTTATAAGGTAATAAAGGTTAAGCTTGGAAGGGACGAAGCGACAGACAAGATGATGATCAACACAATCCGCTCTGTTACAAATACAACTATTTGTGTTGATGCAAATCAAGGCTGGAAAGATAAATATTATGCTCTTGATATGATTAATTGGCTTAACGAGAGGAATGTAAGCATGATTGAGCAACCAATGTCCAAATACATGCTTGAAGAGACTGCCTGGCTTTCAGAAAGAAGTCCACTGCCTATTATTGCGGATGAGGCAT
>JAHDRO010000253.1 GCA_018433265.1 Bacteroidales bacterium | reverse complement strand
TGTACTGGCTTCTGCCTTGCGGCAAATCGTTCCCCTTTCGGGGTTCTACTACCAGCATGTCAAGCCCAGGTAAGGTTTTTCGCGTATCATCGAATTAAACCACATGTTCCTCCGCTTGTGCGGGCCCCCGTCAATTCCTTTGAGTTTCAACCTTGCGGCCGTACTCCCCAGGTGGATAACTTATCGCTTTCGCTTCGCTACTGACTATATGTCGCCAACAGCTAGTTATCATCGTTTACAGTGTGGACTACCAGGGTATCTAATCCTGTTTGATCCCCACACTTTCGTGCCTCTGCGTCAATATTGCCTTAGTGTGCTGCCTTCGCTATCGGTGTTCTGTGTGATATCTATGCATTTCACCGCTACACCACACATTCCGCACACTTCATCCATATCCTAGCTATACAGTTTCAATGGCGTATACAAGTTAAGCCTGTACCTTTTACCACTGACTTATATAACAGCCTACGCACCCTTTAAACCCAATAAATCCGGATAACGCTCGCATCCTCCGTATTACCGCGGCTGCTGGCACGGAGTTAGCCGATGCTTATTCGTACAGTACTCTCATCAATCTACTCGTAGACCTTATTGCTCCCGTACAAAAGCAGTTTACAACCCATAGGGCCGCCTTCCTGCACGCGGCATGGCTGGATCAGATTTTCATCCATTGTCCAATATTCCTCACTGCTGCCTCCCGTAGGAGTCTGGACCGTGTCTCAGTTCCAGTGTGGGGGACCTCCCTCTCAGAACCCCTAGACATCATAGCCATGGTAGGCCTTTACCCTACCATCTAGCTAATGTCACGCGAGCCATTCCGTATCCGCCTGAACTTTAATTATCCAAAGATGCCTCTGAATAATATTATGTGATATTAGAACAAGTTTCCCTGTATTATCCCACTGATACGGGTATGTTGCTCACGCGTTACTCACCCTTCCGCCGGTCGCCATCACCCGTCACCGGGTATGCTGCCCCTCGACTTGCATGTGTTAAGCCTGCCGCTAGCGTTCATCCTGAGCCAGGATCAAACTCTTCATTGTAAAAAAAATTTAGTTTCCTAGCTTCTATCGTATATCCTATTAAGAAATTAACGCTCTTATATTTATATTGTGCTTGTCTCCCAGTCTTATCAATGAACTTGCCCAAAATCCCGTTTGGGGAGTGCAAAGGTAATAACTTTTCTCCTCTAAACAAATATCTGGAGAAAAATATCCGGTTATTCTTTATAACATAAAGCTAAGATACCATCCGGGAAATATTCATCTATTTCTTAGAGAGCTTTTCTGTTAATAGAGGAATTATTTTGCTTTCATCACCAACAATTCCCAAATCAGCAGTTTGGAAAATGGGAGCATTCTTGTCCTTGTTTATGGCAATAATATAGCCTGACTCCTCCATACCTGCCAAATGCTGAATAGCACCTGAAATACCAATAGCAAAATAGAGATCAGGACGAACAGTTTTACCGGTTTGACCTACCTGCCTTTCATGTGGAATTATGCCAGCATCAACCATAGCCCTTGAAGAAGAAACTTCTGCCCCAATCACTTCTGCGAGTTTGGCCAATCGCTCAAACCCCTCAGCATCACCAACTCCCCTGCCTCCAGAAACTAAAACTTTAGCCTCGGTAATATCAATCCGATTCTTCTCTTCTTTAACCGTCTCAATAATCCTTACCCGAAATTTTGATTTGTCAAAATTAATATTTATCCGTTCCTCAATTCCCTTGCGATTATCATCCCTTGCACCTTTCAACATAACTCCCGGCCTCACCGTAGACATCTGAGGACGGTGATCCTTGCAAAGAATGGTTGCCATAAGATTTCCGCCAAATGCAGGACGAGTCATAAGCAAATTTCCGTCTTCAGAAATATCGAGTCCTGTACAATCAGCTGTAAGTCCTGTACCAATTCTGGCTGAAAGTCGTGGACCAAGATCCCGGCCAATTGTGGTTGCTCCAATAAGAACAATAGAAGGGTGTCTTTCATTTATAATCTGGGCAACAGCCTGAGCATAAGGCTCAGTTGAATATTCTTCCAATTCAGGAGCATCTACACACAAAACATTATCTGCACCATAAGCAATCAGATCTTGAGATTTAGTTGCAATATTATGTCCCAATAACATTGCATATACCTTCTCCTTTAAGACAGAAGCAAGTTCAGCTGCTTTTGTAAGTAATTCAAAAGAGACATTTTGAACAATGCCGTCACGCTGTTCAATAAAAACATAAATATCTTTGTATTGTGATTTATCTATCATGACTTTTCTCTTAAATAATAAATTTCTCTTTCAATTTTTCAATAATAATCTCAACAGCTTTGGCAGGTTCAACTTCATAGATCTTACCGGCACCTCTGGCACCCTTAGTAAATGATTTCCATACTCTAGTAGGAGACCCTTTGAGTCCGAGCAATTCTTCAGGTACGTTAATATCTGCACAGCCCCAAATGTCGACGTGACGCCTATAAGCATTGATTATGCCACCAACTGTCATATAACGAGGCTTGTTGGCAGCTGACGAGACTACTGTCATAAGACATGGCGTCTCAACCTCTACTATCTGACTGCCTTCTTCAATTGTCCGCTTAACTTTGAAATAATTTGGAGCAGTATAGTTAAACTCCTCTACATAGGTAACTTGAGGAATATCCAAATGTTCTGCTATTTGAGGGCCAACCTGAGCAGTATCTCCGTCAATTGCCTGGCGGCCTGTAATAATTAAATCATGATCCATCTTTCTTAGAGCACCTGCAAGAGCTCTTGAAGTAGCTAAAGTGTCAGCTCCTGCAAACTTTCTATCGGTAAGGAGAATCGCTCTGTCTGCCCCCATAGCAAAAGCTTCACGTAAAATATCATCAGCACTTGCAGGCCCCATTGTAATGACAGTAACATGTGCACCAAAATTGTCCTTAAGTTTTAGCGCAAGCTCCAAACCGCTTTTATCATCAGGGTTCATAATACTTGGAACACCTTCACGAATCATTGTTCCTGTTTCAGGATTGAGTTTTATCTCTGTAGTATTAGGTACTTGCTTTATACAAACGACTATATTCATTTCAATTAATTTATTTTAACAAACTTGAAGCAATAACCATCCTTTGAACTTCGGATGTGCCTTCATAAATTTCAGTGATCTTGGCATCCCTCATCATTCTCTCAACAGGGTATTCTCGAGTATAGCCATAGCCACCATGAAACTGTACTGCTTTTATGGTCATCTCCATCGCCGTTTCTGATGCAAAAAGTTTGGCTCTAGCAGCCTCTGTAGAATAATTTTGTTTTTGATCCTTTTTAAAGGCTGCACATCTTACAAGCAAACGCGCAGCTTCTATTTTCGTATTTAAATCGGCTAACTGAAACTGTGTATTTTGAAATTGACTTAATGGTTTACCAAATTGTTTTCTCTCCTTGACATATTTAACAGTTTCATCCATAGCTCCCTGGGCTATACCAAGAGCTTGAGCTGCTATTCCAATTCTTCCTCCATCAAGAGTCTTCATGGCAATTCCGAAACCACCACCCAATTTTCCAAGTAAATTTGCTTTTGGAACTCTACAGTTTTCAAATATTAGTTCACTTGTTGAGGATCCTCTTATTCCAAGTTTTTTTTCCTTCTTACCAACCGAAAACCCGGGAACATCACTCTCCACTATAAAAGCCGAAATACCACGAGTCCCAAGTGACCGGTCTGTCATAGCCATCACTATATATACTTTTGCATAACCGGCATTCGTAATAAAAATCTTGTTGCCATTGAGGATGTAATAATCCCCGTCCAGTGTAGCCGTAGTCTGCTGAGCAGAAGCATCAGTCCCAGCATTTGGTTCAGTTAGCCCAAAAGCCCCAAGCCATTCTCCAGAGCACAATTTTGGAAGATACTTTTTCTTTTGTTCCTCTGTACCATACTCATAAATTGGTGCAGCACAGAGAGATGTGTGAGCAGATACGATAACTCCGGTAGTTCCGCAAAATTTCGAAAGTTCTTCTACGGCCATGGTATAAAGCATGTTGTCTCCCCCGGCTCCCCCATATTCAACCGGAAACGGAATACCCATAATGCCCAACTTGGCCATCTTTTCTACTGTTTCAACCGGAAAACGTTCCTCCTCATCAATTTCTGCAGCAAGAGGTTTAACTTCTTTTTCTGCAAATTCCCTAATCATCTTCAAAAAAAGAAGTTGTTCCTTAGATAATGAAAAATCCATGATTATAAGATGTTAATAATAGATATGCAAAGGTACAAAAAAAGAAGCCAATCATAGATTGCCATTCTGTCTGTGCTGTTGAATAGTCATGTTATTCACTTATAACCAAAGAATTTCTCATAAGATTATTTGTAGAAATGAAATTGCTACTTTATTTTAAGCTCTTCCAAAATATAGGAAGATGGTGAATATTTGTCGATAATAAAGAGAATAAATCTAATATCTACAGCAATAGATCTAGATTGTTCAGGTTCAAATTTATAGTCAGAAACAAGCCCTTGCCAAATTCTATCAAAGTTAAGACCTATCATTTCGCCTCTGGCGTTTAATACAGGAGATCCTGAACTTCCTCCCGAAGTATGACAATCAGTCAAAAAATTAACTGTAATGTTCCCCTTTTTGTCAACGTATTTTCCAAAATCTTTTTCTTTATAAAGTTTCTGGATTTTAACGGGTAGATAAAATTCTTCTTCAGAAATGTTATTTAAATATTTTTCATGCATCCCATCTAAGGTTGTATAAGATGTATAAATAAGCCCATCTTCTGCTGTACTTCCTCTAACCTTTCCGTAGGACAACCGCTGAGAGTTGTTTGCATCTGGGAAAAGGATTTTGTTGTCGTTCATTTCAATAAAACCCTCCATGTATTTTTCAAACATCTCTAATTGTTTTGCTTGCAACTGTGCCCTTTGATTTGCAATTTTCTCAACATTAGCCATATAATATCCTATAGACAATTGATATAACGGATCAGCTTTTACCAAACTATCCACATTTTTTCTGTCATCATCAAGAAAAGCCATAAGCCTATCTTTATCTGTAAAAATCGACCTGCGAAATACATCTTTCGAAAGCTCTTCCACATCACTTTGATAATATTTCATGTATTTCACCATAGAAACAGGGTGGAATTTGTCGGGAAGATGTTGATAATATTTTAACATCAAATTACTGAATATTTTCCTATCCACTTCATAACTCCAGCTTTCAAAAAATTGATCTGTAAGACCCTTTAATCTTTTACACTCCCTGTCTGCCACTATTTTATCAAAATGCTTTCTTGAATAAATTGATACCAGTTTTTCAAATTTGCCTATAAAAGGAACAATTTCTGCTCCATTTATTCCTGCTTCTTTAAAATATAAATCAGCAAGATTATAAATCGCAACCTCTTTATACAGCTCTTCCATGTCCTTAATTAAAGAAGTGTTAGCCCATTCAATAAAATTTCTCTCCTCTTCTTTCTTTCTATCAATAAGATTGGTACGACGAACTCCTTGCATCTGTCCCTTTGTTCTCAGATAGATGTTACCTTCTGATGATAATTTCGCTGTATATCTATACTTCATTTCCGGATTTTCTGCCACTGCCTGTTTAAGAATATTAATTTTAGTATTGGCTAAATCCATTCTAGCAGGACCTTCAACATTAATAATTTCATCCAATGCGAAGGATGGAATATATTGTCTTGTTTTACCAGGATAACCAAGTATCATCACAAAATCTCCTTCTTTAAAACCTGATGTTGACAATACAAGACTTTTTCTGGGTTTGTAAAATCCATTAGTCTTTGAGTAATTATTCGGTTCATTATTTTGATCTGCATACACCCTCAAAATAGCAAAATCAGCAGTATGTCTCGGCCATGAATAATTATCTGTATTGCCGCCAAATTTCCCAAGTGCAAATGGAGGAACTACAACCATTCGAATATCTTTGTAAACTATATATAGACTCATAATATACTGGTTGTTCCCAAAAACAGATTGAATAGAAACCTCATATTTAGTACCTCGTGTGACTTCTTCAGCTATTTTCTTTCCATTCGAATTAATCTTATTTAATTTCTCTTGACCTTGTAAGCCCTTCGTTCCATTCAGGATCTCCTCGGTAACATCTTCCATTCTGATCAGTTGTTTCATTTCCAATCCTCTGCAAACAATTTCTTCTGAAGAATTCCTTGCCCAAAAACCATATTTGATAAAATCATTTTCTTGTGTTGAAAATCTTTGGATATATGGCAAAATAACATGATAGTTGGTAATAATAAGTCCCTTATCAGAAATAAAACTTGCTGTCCCATAACTTCTCAGGTTAGATCCCTCCGACATTAACCCAATAACAGCATCCTTAATACAAGCTTGATTAACACTATATATCTCTTCTGCACTTAATTTAAGTCCCATTTTACGCATTTGTGAAAATTTCTGATCTTTCAAAAGAAAAGGTAACCACAAACCTTCGTCAGCAATTGCAAATGGAACAAAAAATATAACCGTTATTAAAGTAATCAATATTCTTTTCATCAAAATCTATTTATCTGTTTTCAGAAGACTTAAAAGATATTTTGTATATCCAGAGTTTCCTGATTGCTTATTTATTAAGTTTGTTAGCTTGCTTCTTGTTTTAATGATTCTATCAAATATAGATTCCAAAACAATAGCATTTGACCCGTTTAAAATTTCTCCGCCTTGTTGTTTATAAACAGATATCAAAGCTTGAATATAAGAGGTTTGAATATTTTTTACGAAAGGATTGTTATAATCATAACTTGGATTGAGAATGTTATCATCTATCATATCCAAATATTCTTCTATAGAAAGGCAAGAATAATCGAAAAAAGACGATTGAACCAATCTTGTAAGAATGATGGGACTAACCATTAATGCTACCAAATCTGCTTCCTTCTTATATACTTTATCCACATATTCGGAGCCGATTAAGGGTAATAACTCTCTTCTAAGTGTGTGTTTGCCTGCTTCTTTTAATTCTAAAGTGATATAATTGACAGCTTCAATTTGTTTTTGTTTTTCAACTGGAATATATTTTGGCTTTTCTGCTAATAAATTACCATAAAACTGGTACTTTCCTCCAACATATGAAAGAGGTAAAGATAAAAGTCTATAATACTGATTGATAAGGGCGTTATATCTTTCGACCAGAAGTGATTCATCGCCTCCAGTATCAATTGTCCACTTATATAGATTTTCCAAAATAATTCTTGTATTTTTAATGCCATAATAAGAAGATTTTATGATATCGTCACCCAGAGCATCAGACTGTGAGGCGGGATCAGGAAAAACCTGTGACATTGTTAAAGGCCCAAAAAAGTACATTGGATCATCTCCCTTGGAAATAAAAATCTTTTCAAGTTCTTCTCTTTCTTTCTTTTCTGTATCAGCACCATAAATAATCTTATATCCATACTCAATAGACAAAAAATCGAATGGTCCAAGTGCTGGTGGTGTCATCTTAACACCCCGCTGAAGATCACCTGGTTGAGCAACATAATTGTTTCTTGCATAATCCATAATCGAGGCAGTAGTTCCAAATTTCATAGTAAAAGTCGGTGACCTCAGAGAATCAACCGGATATGCATAAGACGCTCTCATATTATGTTGGAGACCAAGCATATGACCCGTTTCATGAGCTATAGCATATCTTATCAATTCTCCCTCAATCTCCTTGCTAAAAAAAGGTCTTCTAACTTCCGGATCTACTGCAGCTGTTTGAGTAAAACGCCACATTTTTATCAATGAGATAACATCATTCCACCATAAAATATCACCCTGCAGAATTTCCCCACTTCTAGGGTCTATCCAGATTTGTCCAGATGCATTTGCCTCTTCAACAGGAATGTATCTAACACAATTCACCCTAATATCGTAAGGATCAAAATCCGTATCATTTTTTGGATACTCCTTTGCAATAATTGCATTTTTAAAGCCTATCTTTTCAAATGCTTTTTGCCAGTCCTCAATACCCATTTTTATATATGGAATCCAATCTGAAGGAAATGCAGGATCTATAAAAATCACTATTGGGTTTTCAGGTTCAACAAGCTGGCCTTTTCTATGCTTTTCAACATCGCTCAATTTTGGTTCAATTCTCCATCTTGAGATAATTTTTTCTTTTGAAATGACCTTTCCTGATTCATATTTCTTTAATGATATTGTCTGATAACCGACTCTGTCGTCATCATATCTGGGTTTTAACAGTTCTGGTAATAGCAACATAAAGTACTGTACAGTAATACTAAAAGGCTCTTTACCGCCTGTATAACCATAATAAACTCTTATATTCACGTGATCATCTAACTCCTTCATGAATAAAACAGAAGTCAGTTTAGAGTCTAATCTTCCATTGTTCACATTGTCCGGTAAAGGCCAAGCAATAGTAACTTCATCCAAAAAAAATTTTGAAACGTCTATCACATTGACCAAAGAACCATCCTTTCGAACTTTTTGTTCAATGTCAAAAGTATAAACTGCAGATACTCTTTGATTTTTT